>DAOVZV010000235.1 GCA_030634925.1 Sulfurovum sp. | reverse complement strand
TGCTGATGATAGAAGAGGCAAAAAAGAGAGACCATAGAAAGATTGGTGCAGAGATGGAACTCTTTATGTTTGATGAAGAGTCAGGAGCAGGACTACCTTTTTGGATGCCAAAAGGTGCGAAACTCCGTTACAAACTAGAGACTATTTTGCATAAGGCTCATCTAGTTCGTGGATATGAACCCGTCAGAGGTCCAGAGATACTAAAAGCAGACCTATGGAGAACATCAGGACATTATGCGTGTTATGGTGAAAATATGTATCTTACTACTATTGATGACCAAGAGTATGGTATCAAACCTATGAACTGCTTGGGACATATTCAGATATTCAAGCAGACTCAAAAGAGTTATAGAGATTTACCTTTAAAGTATTATGAGTATGGTGTAGTCCATCGTCATGAAAAATCAGGTGTTTTACACGGATTATTGCGAGTGCGAGAGTTCACACAAGATGATGCACATATATTTTGTGAGCCAAGTCAGATAGCCAAAGAGGTACTTGAAATTGTAGAGTTTGTAGATAGCGTAATGAAACTATTTAACTTTGAATATACGATGGAGATAGCTACAAAACCAGAAAAGGCTATCGGAGAAGATGCAGTTTGGGAAGTAGCTACGCAAGGACTCAAAGATGCACTAGATGGTAACAACCTACCATATACTATAGATGAGGCTGGTGGTGCATTTTATGGACCAAAGATTGACATCAAAATTACTGATGCAATAGGAAGAAAATGGCAATGTGGTACGATACAAGTAGATTTCAACCTACCAGAGAGATTTGAAGTAGAGTATGTAGGTGAAGATAACAGCCGTAAACAGCCTGTGATGATACACCGTGCGATACTTGGCTCATTTGAGAGATTTATAGGGATTTTGACTGAGCATTATGCTGGAGAGTTTCCATTTTTCTTAGCTCCAGTTCAGATTATCTTTATCCCAATAGCTGATAGTCACACAGATTATGCTTATCAACTCAAAAAGCAGTTTCTTTTAGAGGGAATTGATAGTGAAGTCTATGACAAAAATGATAGCCTCAACAAAAGAGTACGAAACGCAGAGAAGCAAAGAGTGCCTTTTGTGGTGATAATAGGTGATGAAGAGGTAGCAAATAAGACCGTTGCTATCAGAGATAGACGAACCAAAGAACGATATAATCTTACACAAGATGAATTTATGGTAAAATTAACACAACAACTTCAAGAAGGAAAGATTTGAGCAGACAAAACGATAGAAACAATAGAGGCAGAAAAAAGGCTGATGATACCATCATGAATGATGCTATTTCAATAAATGAGCTTAGAGTCATCGGTGATGATGGTGAGCAGTTTGGTATCATCTCCAAAGATGAAGCGATGAAGATTGCAGAAGATAGAGGTCTTGACCTTGTTCTAATGTCTCCAAACGCAAAACCTCCTGTTGCTAAAGTTATGGATTATGGTAAGCACAAATACGAACTTGAAAAAAAGAAAAAAGAGGCTAGAAAAAATCAAAAGATTATCGAAGTAAAAGAAGTCAAATTCTCTTGTAAGATAGCCGAAAATGATATTAGCTACAAAGTAAAACATGCAAGAGAGTTCTTGGAAAAAGGCAAACATGTCAAACTAAGAGTATTTCTAAGAGGTAGAGAGATGGCAAACCCTGAATGGGGAGTTGATGTACTCAACCGTGTATGGCCAATGCTAGAAGATGTAGGAGTCCTAGAGAGCAGAGCATCTCAAGAGGGAAGATATATCAATATGTATGTAACACCTCAAAAGAAGTAAGTAAATTACAACTTCTTTATTTTATACTCTCTTCTCACAAAGATAGAGAGTATAAAAACTAAACTAATTATACAAAGTATATAATTTACTCTCTTCAAACTCTATTCGTTTGACTAAAGTATCTCCTATTTTATTTAACTCTTTACCAAACTCTTCTTTTCTTTGTGAAAATACTTCAAAATCAGAACACTCTTTTATAAACTTTATAGCTACTTCTGCTATATCTTGCATCTTTTTATCAGAACTTTTGATAAATTCTAAATTTTCTGAATGGTCTTGATAATACTCTTCGAGATATGAATATAATAATGAATTTTCAAAATTTAGGTGCATAGATAGGAGTGATTTTAAATCATCTAGTTTATTACTAATATTATCAAAATCTCCATTACTTTCAAATAGCTCTTTTGCTTCTTGATAAGTTAAAAGAAGCTTCTTATGGTCACTTTTTAGTAGTTCGATAAGTGAAGGATTGTAGTTTCTCATTTTATTACCTTTGTGTTAATAAATATTATAGCCAATATATCTTTAATTTCATAAGTCCAAATCACTCACACTAGAGGCTTCTTTATTTCTAATTTTTTTGAGTTCCATATCTATATACTCTAAATTTTCTAGCATTTTGGGTGATGATATGGTTGAGTATCTCATCATATCTGCTCTATGGACAAATATATAAAATCCATTTTCATATAATCCCATTCTTGTAGCTATGGCTGTGGAGTATGTAGTGAGTATAGCATCATCTTTGGATATATCTCTAATATCTTTGAAGTGTTCTGCTGTCCATAGTAGAGGATTATTTGTGGGACTAAATGCGTCTTGATATATTATATCAATTTTGTGTTTTATATTTGGGATTATCTCTCTTGCGTCGCCTATGATTATCTCTATTTTGAATTGACTATCTTCATAATATAGGTCTTGGCTAATGGCTTTGATGATATATCTAATACTATCAAACTCTTTGGGATAATCAAAACTATCAAGACTTCGTACTAACTGCTCGTCAAACTCTGGAGATATTATATGTATTTTTGTTGATAGATTTTGTTGTTTGATATGATAAATAGT
>DAOVZV010000361.1 GCA_030634925.1 Sulfurovum sp. | reverse complement strand
GTTACATCCTTTCAAAAAGGCTGACCCTGTCCCACCTACCTCCTCACAATGAATACTCATACTAATCGCCCAACTAGAATTATCATTATATCTAAAATATTTTATAGGTATATTTGATGTCAATAAATCAAAAGGAAAAAAATGAACCTACCACCGATAATAAACCAAATATCGCAAACACTACAATCCAAGAATGCCAAGGCTATTGTGGTTGGTGGGTCTGTTCGTGACTATTTTTTGGATTTACCTATCAAGGATTATGATGTAGAGGTGTTTGGATTGGATTGTATTGAGGAATTGGAAGAGATACTTAGTGATTATGGTGATGTCAATCTTGTGGGTAAGAGTTTTGGTGTATTGAAGTTTACTCATGATGGAGAAGAGTATGATTTTTCTTTTCCTCGTAAAGAAGAGAAAGTATCTAGTGGTCATAGGGGTTTTGATGTCTGTGTAGATGGAGATATGGATTTTAGGGAGGCATCTAGGAGGAGAGATTTTACTATCAATGCAATGGGTTATGATGTACATTCACAGACATTTATAGACCCATATAAAGCCAAAGAAGCTATGAGAGATAGAGTGTTGGAGCATATAGATGACAAGACATTTGTAGAAGACCCTCTGCGTGTGTATCGAGCTGTACAGTTTTGTGCTAGGTTTGATTACCAGTTATCTCCAAAGACCTTTGATTTGTGCTATCAGATGGTACTTGATGGTATGCTAGATGAACTACCCAAAGAGCGAGTATATATAGAATGGCAGAAGCTTCTGCTCAAATCATCCAACCCATCTATAGGCTTTGAGCTTATGAGAGAATTGGGTATTTTGAGATATTTTCCTGAACTTCAAGCTATCATAGATATTCCACAATCTCCAAAGTGGCATCCTGAGGGTGATGTATGGATACATACGATGATGTGTGTCGATGAGATGGTAGGATTATTGGATAAAGGTGAGAAAGAGAACCTAATGTATATGTTTGCTATATTATGTCACGATTTGGGAAAAGCGACATCTACAACTATAGAAGCAGATGGACGCATCAGAGCCATAGACCACGAATATCAAGGTATAGAACCAACAAAAAAATTACTATACAGACTCACAGATGAACATGATTTTATAAATAGTATATTACCACTAGTTGAACACCATCTAAAACCATCACAGTTTTATCAAGCCAAAGCAAGAGACAAAGCCATACGCAAACTAGCCACAAAAGTAAATATAACCCAATTAATAAAAGTAGCCAAAGCTGACTTCCTAGGAAGAACTACAGATGAAGCACTAGATGGAATATATCATGCTGAAGAGTGGCTAGAAAATAGAGCCAAAAATCTAAAAGTAGAAGAGAAACCACTAGACAATCTATTACAAGGAAGAGACCTGATATCATTAGGACTAACTCCATCACCACTATTCAAAAAGATTTTGAATGAAGTATATGAGCTACAGATTGATGGAGTATTGGAGGATAGAGATAGTGCTTTGGCGTGGGTTGAGAGTAGGGTAGAGTTGTATTTCTCTACCCTTACATAAGATAAAAAATTCTTTAGAGTCTAATTCTTTCATATTCTTCTGAACT
>DAOVZV010000356.1 GCA_030634925.1 Sulfurovum sp. | reverse complement strand
GGAGATATTCAAAAAGTTGAGAATACATATTATTTAGATTTAATTATCAAAAAAATAGAATCCGATAAAAGTGAAAAAATTAATAGAAATCTTTTATTAGACTTATCTTATCAAGTTGTTAAATTATCAGAGATAACAAACTTTAAATATACTTCTTTTAAAAAAAGTATTCAGAGGATGTATCTATTAGGAAGTCTCTTTACCTTATATATAGGTTGGTTACTTTTATTAAATAGCTAAATACTCAACCTACACCCCAACCCCACACTATCAGATAACACAATCCTACTCTCATCAAATATTATATCCGTCTTTATATCATACGAGTCCAAAAGTGCTACTGCGTCTAAATCTATCATACTAATCACATCGGCACAAGCAGAGGCTACATGTACTCCAGCTGATACGGCTATTACTCCTTCTAGCATACAGCCTATCATACATTTGACACCGTACTCTTTGGATAGATTTGCTAGTTTTATGGCGTTTGTGATGCCTCCACTTTTAGCTAATTTGATATTGATATAGTCTATGGCTTCTAATTCTAATAGTCTCTTCGCTTGTGTGAGTGAAAAGATAGATTCATCTGCTAGTAGTGGAGTTTGGACTCTTTGTTTGATGTATAATAGTCCATCTATATCATCAGCTTTGACTGGCTGTTCTATGAACTGGGCTATGACTCCTTTGGCTTCTAGGGTGTGTAGGAGTTTTACGCTCTCTTTGGCACTCCACCCTTGATTGGCATCTAGTCTAAGCGTGATACTTTTATCTAGTGCTTCATCTATGGCTAGGACTCTTTGTATATCTTTGTCTATATTGTCACCGATTTTGATTTTGAGTGTGTCATAACCTAGATTTACAGCATTTAATGCACTAGATACCATATCGTCTATCTCTCCCATACTGATAGTAATATCTGTGCTAAAGTGCTTCTTTTCTCCTCCTAACATCTGATATAGTGGTAGCTTCATTGATTTGGATTTGAGGTCATATAGTGCTATCTCTAGGGCTGATTTGGCTGTGGTATTCCCCATAATTACACTATGAACTATAGCTATAATAGAGTCAAAATCATCTATCTCACGACCCAACAAAAACGGACGGATATAATCTATAGTAGCGATGATAGAGCCTATAGTCTCACCAGTGATAGCAGGAGTAGAAGCTCCCTCTCCCAATCCGATAGTCCCATCATCACACTCTATGACGACTATCACATCTTCGAGCATATCCACACGACGCAATGCCGTGACAAATGGATTTTTGAGAGGTGCTTTAAATATTTGGGTTCTTATGTTTTTTATTTTCATATTTTGCCTTGTGGTGGAGAGTGAGGATATTTTACCATTTTATGTTAAAATACTCTTTATGAAATTAAAATCAATATTTACAAATAGTTTTGGTATTTTGTTCTCTCGTGTTACGGGTTTGGGGCGAGATGTGCTTATGGCATCTGCTTTGGGTGCTTCTATATGGTCTGATATGTTTTTTATAGCGTTCAAGCTTCCCACTTTATTTCGTCGTATCTTTGCGGAGGGTGCTTTTACTCAGGCTTTTATGCCGTCTTTTATAGCGTCTCATCACAAGGGAGTCTTTGCCACGGCTATATTTTTG
>DAOVZV010000244.1 GCA_030634925.1 Sulfurovum sp. | reverse complement strand
TTGTAGGTATGACTTTGACATCTCTAAGTGGGATATGGGTATATCTATTGCTATTTGTATATTGATGAAAAGAGTAGCAATATCAGCTTGTCTATTGGGGCAAAAGTGTCGATATGATGGAGCAGACAATGAAAGTATAGAGTTGATGGATATGCTCAAACGCAGTTACCTCATCCCTTTTTGTCCAGAAGATTTTGCTTTTGGTTCTCCTAGACATACTATGGATTTGGTACAGACTATAAATGGTGATAGAGCATTATCCAATGAAAATGGCAAAGATTTATCTTCACCTATAGCAGACTATGCCAATATGTTTTTTGATAAAAATAGTGATATAGACCTATTTGTAGGAAAAGATAGAAGCCCTAGTTGTGGAGTATGTAATGCCAAACTCTATGATAGCGATAAAAACCTAATATCTACAGATAGTATGGGACTAATGGCAAGAGAAGCCAATAAAAGAGGTATCAACTCCATAGACGCGCAATCTCTCATAGATGAGACTAAGCAAACCTAAGCTATTTACCTCAACACAGAGTTTCTTGTGGGTGGTACTGATATTTGTATCCATAATATCAATACGACTATTCGTATATTATCAAGACTATAGAGAGTTTATAGAAAAGCCATTTTATTATACCTATGCCAAGGTCATCAAAAGCTACCAAAAGACCAAAGGCAAACGGAAATATACAGTCCTCAAACTAAGTACAAAAGAACATATCAGCTTTTATACTACAACTTATCCCAATCAAGACCTAAACAATCATATACTAAGACTACAGATATTTCCTGATGCAAATATCACATTTGCAGGATATATAGGTACATTTTATGTCAAAAGTACTATCAAAAAGAAAATCCCACTACCCTACTCTCTCAAACAAAAACTAATATCAGAAGTATCATCACAACACAAAGATAAATCACTCCAATCATTCTACAATGCAATATTTTTCGCCACAAGCATAGAAAAAAACCTAAGAGACAAAATCACCAAACTAGGAGTCAATCATCTAGTAGCATTGAGTGGATTTCATATAGGAATATTATGGTCTATAATATATGGCATACTATGGCTAATATACTATCCATTCCAAAAGAGATATTTCCCATATAGATACTCTCTATTAGACATTGGAAGTATATCTATGGTATTACTAGGAGTCTATCTTTGGTTTGTAGATTTTCCTCCATCTCTAGTGCGTTCTTATGCTATGGTATCTATTGGTTGGGTAGTATTGCTTTTGGGTATGGAGTTGATTAGTTTTATATCTCTTAGTACTATTATACTTCTACTATTGACACTATTTCCATACCTATTAGTATCTCTTAGCTTTTGGCTCTCTGTAGCAGGAGTATTCTATATATTTCTCATACTCCAATACACCAAACACCTACACCACTGGTATATCAATCTAATCTTCATACCATTTGGTATGTTTATATTTATGCTACCTATCACACACGCTATATTTGGCACGACAAGCGACTATCAACTACTATCACCTCTAATATCCCTACTATTTGTACCATTTTATCCCATAGTGATACTATTTCACCTATTTGGACTAGGCAGGATATTTGACACTCCTTTATCTATACTATTTACACTACCCTCACATAGCACAGAGAACATACTAGATATTTGGTACATCATATACTACATAATAGTATCCATAGGTGCTATATGGAGTAGGCTATATTTTTACCTACTATTTATATTGGCATTTGAGTATGGAGTTTATATATTTTGGTTTTGAGTTTTATGGGTAGCATATAATATATAATATAGAAGTAAGGTGGTAAATAGGCAATGCCATCCCTGCTGTGCATTAGCATCACCTCGTATTTTAATATATCAAACTGAATTTGAAAATGAAGTTTAAATAAGGATTCCCACAAAATTGTGGGAACTAGTAAAACTTATAATCCTCTCGTCCATGTAATCGCATTTGGAATGCTCAAAATAGTGTTATCTTCAGATAAAAGCATAGGAATTGCTTCAGTCACTCCTTTATCCCCTAAACCTGTATTATCTACTATTAATATACCTTTATCATCGTATCCATTCTCATCATACAAAATATTAAATGTAAAGTGATGTGTCTCCTTATCATAAGTATATGTTCCTGCTTCTAGTCCATTTTCAAATTCAGGATTATTTACGGTTGAATCGTATTCTCCATATAAAAATTCATTATTTGGTAAGAGTGCTAAATAACTAAAATCACTTCCCTCACTTAAAGCACTTCCAGCAACCCATACGCCATATATTGATGAAGTAGAAAGTTCCACTTTTTCAAAAGGAAATGACACGCCATCAAAAGTCATTGTTAATACTGTAGTGTCAGCATTTAAACTCACTGGCACACTTTTAGCTCTTCCAATATCACCTACACCAGAGTCATTTTGTGGACCATTTTTATCATAACTAAGATTAAATGTTAGTGTTGAACCATCATAGCTGTACGTCCCTGCTTCAAGACCATTTTCTGGTTCTGAAGATTCTTTATCATATTCACCAAGCATAAACTCACCATTTGGTAAAAGTATAAAATAGTCAAATCCACTACTAGTTGAACCTATCTTCCAAACACCTGCGATAGAAGACATTGTCATACTAGACTTTTCTGAAAGAAAATAAGCTCTAGCTTTTGCTTCGTCAAAATACGCTCTTCCTTCTTTACCTGTGTCATCTTTTGCAATTAGATAATCTTCTAAT
>DAOVZV010000030.1 GCA_030634925.1 Sulfurovum sp. | reverse complement strand
TGGAAAAGTGATTAAAGCTACTTCTATTCGGGGCTTTTTAGTTAAGCTCAAACTTTTTATTCTTGCTTATAGTATTGATAGGTTTTTTAAGCTCTCTCACTCTACTCAATCTTTGGCTTTTAACTAGCAGTTTGAGTTATTTATACATGATAACTCCATTGAGTCTGTATTGTATTTTGTTGACATTTGGTCAACTACAAAAATTACCATAGCAATACTTGCTATTATAATTAACATATCTCTCATTTGATTTATAAAATCACCTTTAATTTAGTTTTGCAAACTTATTCTCATAAATAAACATATCCAAATCTCCAAACAATATGGTTTATTGGATACAACGGTGGCGTGGATAAGTGACATTGAATGAGAAAGTTTAGTTTCGCATTTGATGTTCACTTCTCTCACTTGTTGTTTGATGTAATGCATCGAAGAACAAGTGGGCGTTCAGCCCACGCCACCACTGTTCGAATGCATAGCATTTAATCAATCCAATTATAACTTAAAATACTAAAATATATAGATATAAAAATATCTATTATTTAAGAGTTACTTAGTCATAAATCGGTGGAGACTACGATGATTTATACACATGTAGTGATAGGAATAAACAAAGAGAAAGTTGTGAGTCCTTTGGATATGTAATATACCAATACTCCTTTAGAAATCAAAGATAAACAAGTATTTTTATTCTTACAATTATATTTACACTAATCACAAAAAATATCTAAATCCAATAGAAGAGCTGTAGTCGTCTCTCTCTCCTAGTGGTGTTCCTCCTATTGAGGTCTCTATGTATATTTGGTAATGCTTACTCCATTTTATAGATGCTCCTATGTTTAGGAAATTATTTTGTTTATCAGGGGTGGAGTATTCTACTATGGAGTGTGCAAATGGGGTTGTGTAGTTTGATATGGCTTCTATCCATAGTGATATATTTTGGTATTGGTACTCTGAGCCTATTGATAGTTCTATATGGTTGCTTTTGTCTATATTTTGATTTATATCTATGGTGCTGTATAGGTCTATATCTGTGCTTATTTTATATATTCCCAAGGCTTTTATAGTTACTCCAAAGGTATTGTGCTTTTCGTTTGAGTATGGTAGATTGTATTGTGGATTTTGGGTGATAGAGTGTATGGCATTTTGTAATCCCTCACCTGCAAAGTCACCACTTTGGATGTATTTCGCACCTACTCCTATACGATATAGATAATCTTCTTTATCTACTTGTAATAGGTCTCTGTGATAGCCAAAAGATAGTGTATCTACTCTTTGTCCTGCTGTGATATGTCTTTGGGTATATGATTTTAGACTTAGAGTATATAGTGATTTTTCATCTTTATATTCTAAATCTAATACACCTGTTAATCTATCATCACCAGTGGTAGTGCCTGAGGTCTCGCCTAATAGGTTTATATCATTTATATGTATGAGTGTTATGGAGTTTTGTAAATTAATTGGAGTGGAGTATATATATTGTGAAAGAAGAACTATGTGTAGTATAAATAGTCTCATTTGTATCCTTTAGTCTATTTCTAAAGTCCCAAACTAAGTTTGGGACTTATAGAACTTAAAGTTTGGAGATTATACCAATTCTATAATAGCCATTGGAGCAGAATCACCTTTTCTCATACGAGTTTTGATAATTCTTGTATATCCACCATTTACTTCTGCATACTTTGGTGCTATTTCATTTACCAATTTGTTAGTACACTCTTTGTGTTGTAACATTGCAAAAACAGCTCTATGTGAATTCAAATCAGCACTTGATGCTTTTGTGATAAGTTTTTCATAGTAGCTTCTAAGCTCTTTTGCTTTTGGCAATGTAGTCTCTATTTTACCCTCTTTTGTCAAAGCAATAGAGAGGTTTTTTAGAAGTGCTGCTCTATGAGAACTCGTTCTATTTAGTTTACGGTAACCGTGCTTATGTCTCATACTGTTCCTTTTTTATTTTCAATAGATAGATACTATTTTAGTTGTTCTATCTTCTTTTTGAGATTTACTCTTATCACATCTGATAGCTCAAAATCTTCACCAAATCCATTCTCTACCAAACAGTCAGAGATTTCATCCAGAGATTTTTTACCTAGATTTTTGATATTTTTAATCTCACTCTCGCTCATCAATACCAACTCACCAATAAACTTGATACCAGCTCTATCCAAAGAGTTGAAAGACCTAGCACTAAGTCCTAGACTATCTACTGCCAACATAAATGGCTTAAGCTCATTATCATCAGTAGCTCTCTTGATTGGTGCTGTACTAATATCTAAGTCCAATACTGTATTAAATACAGAAAGTTGTTTATTCATAACCTCTAGTGCATTTGTAAATGCCTCTACAGGTCCTATTTGACCATCTGTCTCTATATCAAAAACAATCTTCTCAAAGTTTGGATTGTCTTCTACTAGGACATGCTCTATCTTGTAGTTTGCTTTTCTTACAGGTGTAAAAAATGCATCCAACGCGATAGTATCACTCTCTACATCATCTCTAAGGTCTTCACTCGGTACATAACCGATACCTTTTGATATAACTACAGTGAAGTTGAGTGTTGCATCTTCATTTAGTATAGCCAATGGTAAATCACCATTAACTACTTCAACTAGGTCATTGTTAAGGTCTTGTGCTGTTACTTCTTTATGTCCAGAGAAAGAGTATTTTAGTTCTATTCTATCGCTATCATCTATAATCTTGAAACGAATGTTCTTTAGATTGATGATAAATACTGCTACATCTTCGTGCATTCCTCTGATATTATCAAATTCGTGCGTAGCACCCTCTATCTTGATTGAGATAGGTGCATATCCAATAGAAGAACCCAATATGAGTCTTCTAAGTGGATGTGCCAATGTCACTGCGTATCCACTCTCAAATGGATATGCAATTACTTGTGCATGGTTTGTACTAATTTCGTTTACTTCTACCTCTGTTGGCATAAATGGTGTAACTTTGATTTTTCTCATTAACTAGCCTTTAGTAAGATTATTTAGAGTATAGCTCGACGATTAGACGCTCTTCAACTGGTATTGCGATTTCTTCTCTCTCTGGAACTCTTGTAAACATTCCAAATACTTTCTCTTTGTCCATATCTACCCATTCTACCATACCAGTTTGGTTTGTAAGTTCGATAGCTCTTACGATTTGAACATTAGCTTTAGATTTCTCTCTAATTTCAACTTTTTGACCAGCTTTTACTCTAAATGATGGAATATCAACTCTCTTACCATCAACAAGTACATGACCATGGTTTACAAATTGTCTAGCAGACGCTCTTGTCGTTGCAAAACCCATTCTATAAAATACATTGTCAAGTCTTTATTGTAAAAGGGGGATAAGTATGGAACCTGTGTTACCATCTTTTGAGTTTGCTTCTTTGTATAATGCTCTAAATTGTTTTTCAGATACACCATACATAAATTTAGCTTTTTGCTTCTCTTGAAGTTGAAGACCATATTCACTAATCTTTGTTCTTCTTTGACCATGTTGCCCTGGAGCATAAGGTCTTTTTTCTAATGCAGATTTACCAGCGAGTCTTCTCTCACCTTTTAATCCCAAATCAACGCCAAGTCTTCTTTCTAGTCTCTCAACTGGACCTCTATATCTTGCCATATCTTATACCCTTCTCTTTTTAGGTGGTCTACAACCATTGTGTGGAAGTGGTGTAATATCTTTCAAAGATGTTACTCTAATTCCTTCAGTTGCACCAATTGCCTTAACAGCAGTATCTCTACCAGAACCAGGACCTTGAACTTTAATTCCTACTTCTTTTACACCATTTTCCATTGCTTTTTTCATCGCATCAGCTACTGCTTCAGTCGCTGCAAAAGGTGTAGATTTCTTAGAACCTTTAAAACCTAAAGCTCCTGCTGAACTCCAAGTAATAACATTTCCCATCTCATCTGTAACTGTGATTACAGTATTGTTAAAAGTAGCTGCGATATACACAACTGCTTTTGCTATACTTTTTTTTGCTTTTTTCTTAGCCATAAACTACTCCTTATGCCGCGCCGACAGTTTTACGCTTACCTTTACGAGTACGCGCGTTTGTCTTTGTTTTTTGTCCACGACAAGGTAAACCTCTTCTGTGTCTAATGCCTCTGTAAGAACCTAAATCCATAAGTGCTTTAATATCTAAAGTTACTTTTTTTCTTAAGTCTCCCTCAACCATAACATGCTCTTGAATATCTTTACGAATTAATGCAGCTTCTGCATCTGTAAGTGCGTGAGCTCTTGTATTATAGTCAATACCTGTTCTGTCAAGAATATCTCTTGAAGTTTTCAAACCAATACCAAAAATGTAAGTAAGTGCATACTCCATTCTCTTTTTCTGTGGTAAATCAACACCTGCTATACGAGCCATGTTTATCCTTGTCTCTGTTTATGTTTTGGATTTTTACAAATCACGCGTACTATACCCTTGCGTTTGACGATTTTACAATCATCACACATTTTTTTAACTGATGGTCTAACCTTCATCGGTTACTCCTGTGATTATTTTGCACCTAAATTGTTGCGTGGACTGATGAATAAAAATCAATCCAACCCTTATATAAGCAGTGCAAATTATATAAAAGTTCTTCTCGCAGTTCTTAAAACTTAATTTACATTAGTGATAAGGAGGAGGATTATAACCAAAATATTCTTTATTATAACTTAATGTAATTTTGGTCGGTATATAGCAGAGTAGGTCTTGCCTACTCTGCTAGGAAGTAATATTATAATTTATAATCTACTTTTGTTCTACAAGTTCAAAACCTAAAGTTTTGAATGTTTCTACAACTTGATTATCAATATCTTTCATATCTTTGATTTTCTTCTCATCTTTGAAGTTGAGAGATACAATCCAGTTACTTACATTTGAGTATCCAACATGAAGCTCATTTGTACCTTTTGGAATATAGAAATAGATTGAACAAGGAGCAAACATACCAGCTTCTGGGTTACCATTGTTAAATACTGAATTTGAAAATTCAAAGTGGCAAAGTAGAGATACCCAGTACGCGTCATATTTGTCAAACTCTAATTCTGCATCTTCGTATTCAAACTTCAAATCTACAAAACCAGCTATGATAAATTTGTTTGTAGAAAATTTTGAATCGTGAGTTCCTACAAACTCTTCAACAAACTCTTCTAAGTCATCTGGAGTTTCAAACTTTTTCACCATTTTTGTAAGACCGTGAGTTGGCATTGCTGCTGTATGCTCAAATTTCTTGCTAATAGTTGGTTTGAGTTCAGCTGTTGCCAAATCATCAAGAGATGTTACCATTTCTGTAAACTCTTTTCTAGTAGCTTCATCTTTTTCGCCAATGATATTTAGCATAGTGTTTGCATCTAAGTGACCAAACCATGTATTATCATCTGCTTTTGTATCAAGAGTTTTATATACCAAGAAGTTAAATGGAGAAAATGCACCAAAATCAGGGTTTTTGAGTAAAAGAGGTCTGATTTTCTCTTTGTTAATCATACCAAAGAAAGATATCATCTCTACATTTTTGTCGTTAAACATTTTGTAGTAGAACTCTTGGATATTTTTGTTTGCACCGATGTTACCATATCCAATAGTATCAATCTTTGACATAAGAGTATCAATTTGTGCCTCTTGATTACCTTTGACTGCGTGTAATTCTGCCGTTAGCTCTGCTTGTGCTAGTCCAATAACCAACATAAATGCCAATATAACTTTGTTTAGTTTCATATCTAATTCCTTGTAATTTTGTTAAATCTGTTGAATATAATAATAAAAACTATATTAATTTAACTTTAATGAATATAAATAGAATATTTTATAGTATAATTTTGTTACTATATATCAACATTAAGGATTATAATGAATAAATTAACTTTTTTTATCGCCTCTCTACTAATATTATCTCTCAATAGCTGTAGTATGCCAGGCTTATCTGATAAAAAGGTCAAAAAAGAGTATTACAGAGGTGGAGCAATACAGTCAGAATTTATAATGACTGACAAGACAGAGATGAATGGTACTCTCAAACAATATGGATATACAGGAAACCTAAAAGTAATATCTCATATAAAAAATGGCGTAAAACATGGAGAGATGATTGTATATGATGACAACTCACTAAAGATAGAAAAAAGAACCTATGTAAATGGAAGACTTCATGGTACTCAAGAGTCATTTTATCCAAACGGTGACTTGATGATAACCTATCCATATATAAATGGCATACTCCACGGAGAGGGAAAATCATACCGTATAGATGGTGAAGTTGAGAAAACAGTAATATTTGAAAATGGGAAACTTATTCGTTAGTTTTTATAATCATTCTCCTTATCAGGATAATTTCGATAAAATAAAGCTATAGAATAATAATTATATACGAAGGATACGAATGATTTATATTGATTCGATTTTGGCTACAGAAGTAATGGATAGTAGAGGTAACCCTACGGTTAAAGCTACTGTAAGTTTGAGTGATGGAACAGTAGAGAGTGCGATAGTCCCTAGTGGAGCAAGTACTGGAAAAAGAGAAGCATTGGAGCTTAGAGACGGTGGAGACCGTTATATGGGCAAAGGTATTTTGACTGCTTGTGACAATGTCAATGGAGCTATCAATGATGCACTTGTAGGACTTAGTCCTTTCAATCAAGCAGAGATAGACCTCGTAATGAAAGAGACTGATGGAACTTCCAACTATGGTACTCTAGGTGCAAATGCTGTACTAGGCGTATCTATGGCTGTAGCAAGAGCTAGTGCCACTAGTCTAAAGATACCTCTATATAGATATTTGGGTGGAGCAAATGCTGTGACTATGCCTGTACCTATGATAAATATTATCAATGGTGGAGAACACGCAAACAACTCTGTTGATTTCCAAGAATATATGGTAATGCCTCTAGGTTTTGATAGATTTTCAGAAGGTCTAAGAGCTTGTGCAGAAGTGTATCAACATCTCAAAAAAATTATAGATGAGATGGGTGAGAGTACAGCTGTTGGTGATGAGGGTGGATTTGCTCCAAATCTCAAAAACAATGAAGAGCCTTTAGAAGTGATTATGAAAGCTATAGCAAAAGCAGGATACAAAGCTGGAGAAGAGATAGCTATAGCACTAGATGTAGCTGCTAGTGAGCTTGTAGATGAAGATGGTCTATATGTACTCAAATCAGAAGATAGAAAGCTCACAAGTTCAGAGCTTATCGCATATTATGCAAATATGTGTGAAAACTACCCAATTGTATCTATAGAAGATGGTCTTAGCGAAGATGACTGGAGTGGTTGGAAAGAGCTTACAGAAGTACTAGGAGACAAAGTACAACTTGTTGGAGATGATTTATTTGTGACAAATGTAGAGATTTTGGCAGAGGGAATAGAGAAAGATATAGCAAACTCTATACTAATCAAGCCAAATCAAATCGGAACAGTATCAGAGACTATGCAGACTGTTAGATTGGCTCAAAGAAGTGGATATACTTGTGTGATGAGTCACAGAAGTGGAGAGAGTGAAGATACATTTATAGCAGATTTTGCTGTAGCACTCAACACAGGAGAGATAAAAACAGGCTCAACAGCTAGAAGTGATAGAATTGCAAAATACAACAGACTACTAGATATAGAGAGAGAGTTGGGACAGTTTGAGTATTTGGGTGCTTCAATATTTACAAAGTAACTAGACTATAGTATGGCTGATATAGAAAATCAAAAAGATATAGTAGGCTCATCACTAAAGAGTTTTTTGGTGAAGATAATAGCAATATTACTTTTTGGTACTTATCTATCTATACTAATATATGGAGAGAACTCATGGACTGTCTTGAAGCAGTTGAAAGAGAACAAACAAATCTTATCTCAAAAAGAGAGAATATTAAAAGTTGAAAACCAAAGACTCCAAAAAGAGTACTTTGAGTTGAAACAATTAGAGCCAAAGGATTAAAATATGAAAAAGTATCTATTGATAACTATAGCTGTACTATTTGTGAGTTTGAACGCATCGGAAAATCCATTTGATGAAGATGAAAATTTAGGAAGCATAGAAGAAGAGCAAAATATGCTACTAACAGACCTAAAAGAAGTTTCAAATAAAAAATCAAAAGAACCAATAGTAGAAGAGGTAACTGTAGAGAGTGAAGATACAGAGATACCAGTAGAGGTAGAGATAGAGAAGCCTGAAGTCAAAAAGACCGAAACAGTAGAAGAAGAGATAGTAATAGAAGATGTAGCTGTAGAGGATATAGATATACCAGACTTTATAATAACACCTCCTGAAAAAACTACTACCAAAGAAGAAGATAGACTAGCCAAAGAGAAGCTAGAAGTAGAAGCTTATGAAAGAGAAAGAGCTAAAAAGCAAAAAGATAATCAAATAGTAGAAGAAGCAAAAAATGCAGAAGATACTAAAAAAGCCAAAGAAGCTAAAGAGGCAAAAGATATAGCAGATGCCAAAGAAGCTAAAGAGAAGAAAGAAGCACAAGAAGCTGAAGAAGCTAAAAAAGTCCAAGAGGCTCAAGATGCAGAAGAAGCTAAAAAAGCAAAAGATATAGCAGATGCCAAAAAAGTAGAAAAGGCAAAAGTAGTAACTACAAAAGATGTAGTAGATATAAATATAACTCAAGAAAAACACAATGAAAAACTAAAAGCAGACTTACTTTATCAAGCAGCAGTAGAAGAGATGGATA
>DAOVZV010000044.1 GCA_030634925.1 Sulfurovum sp. | reverse complement strand
TGTGGCTCAAAGCAGACATCGTGACATACCATACAGCTATCACAGTTATCATTCCACTCTACTCTCAGGGCAGATACTCGTCCTATCATTCCGTAAGTCGTGCCTATTGGACATATATAAGTACACCATGCACGACGAGAGAAAAAGACCTCAAAGCCCAAAACTACTACTAGCCATATCATAGATAGACTCCAACCATAAGCTACAAACCTGCTCATAATTCCTACTATATTGAGAGTCTCAAAGACCAAATACCCACTAGTAAACGATAGAGTCAAAAATATAAACCAAAACAAATATCTAATACGATTATCAAATTTTCTGCTTTTGATAATCTTTTTGGCTACCAAAGTATTGTGCCATTTCTCGCCTATCTCACTTAGTATTCCATACGGACATACCCACGAACAGTAGCTTCTACCACCTACTAGAAGATAAAATATAACTATCGTACTAACTCCAATAATCATATTGATATGTAGATGATAAGTTGCTAAATATATCTCTAATGCTACAAAAGGGTCAATCAGATGAAAGCCCAAAAACCTAGAACCATTTAGAGTACCTTCTAGTGTCTGAATATCTATAGCAAAAGACAAAAAGAATAGCAGATGAATAGCTATAACTAATATCCATCTTTTGGTTCTATAACTAAAAGACTTTTTGCCATCTTTATTGGTACTTATAAAAGTAGATAGAAATGTTGATTTCTTTATAGTCTCTCTATTGTTATATTTATCCATCTATTCTCTCCATATTGATACTATTTCATCGCTTTTTGACGAACAGGGAAATCTGCTATCTCATCTGCAAATCTTCTCAAATCTTCTTTGGATAGTCTTATCAAAAGACCTCTCATAATCATATTTTCTGTTCTACCTGATTTGTAATCATCTAGCTTTTTGTATATCTCATCGCTAGTCTGTCCAAATAGTCTTGTTCCCATAAGTGTTCTGCCATTTTGTACTCCTGCACCATTTGCTCCATGACAAGAGGCACATTTTTGTTTGTACTCTTTGGATACTTTAAATGAGCCTATATTTCCTGCTTTTTCTTTGAGACTGTTTAGTGCTTCTGCTTCTTTGGCTCTATCATCTTTTTCTTTTGGTGTGTCTTTTGTATAAGTTAGAGTGACACTATCTCCAAAATCTTTGATGACTTTAGCTTGTTCTCCACCATTGAAAGCTCTACCTTGATTGAATGTGAAGACCATCAAGCCTATTATCAATAGTGTAAAAAGTCCTACTATTATATTTTTCATTATTTCTCCCTTATCTGCTTAATCTTCTGATTAAATGTATATATCTCATCGGCTATCTCTCTTATCTCTGCATCACTCATCATATTGATAAGGTCGGTCATTAGAGGATTGGATTTTTTGCCACTTTTGAACTCTGCTATTTTGCTATAGATATAATCAGCATCTCTAGTAAGTAGTGATGGACCAATAATACCATTGGCATAATCATCATGACAAGCAGAGCATTTTATCCGAAACTTGAGACTAAGCTTTTGACTAAGCATAGATATTTGCACTGCTTCATAAGGACTACGAACATTCATATTAGCTTCAATAACTGTTCTAGGTTTTATCCTCACAGATGCGTCTTTGTTGGCAGGTTGTTCATTGGGGTCATAAGCACTCTTGACACCATAATCATAATAAAATGACTTATCATCATCTGTTTTGATTTCGCTACCTTTGACTTTTATCTCTTTGGCATTTGGATTTTGTACTATCTCTATAGTAGGAGTATCAGAAGTAGTCGTGATACTCTTATCCAACTTCTCACTACTCTCATCACATCCAATCATACTAGCAACAAATAAAACGCTCAAAGCCAAAATCTTATAATTTACTCTCATCTACTCTCCTTTGGGTTTAATAATAATAGATGGTTTGGGAGTAGGGCATATCTCTTGACACGCTCCACAACCGATACAACCATCATATATCTCTGGTCTATGACCACCTTTTATATCTCTTACCATAGCAATAGCAGTTAGAGGATTGGGGATAGGACATATATCTGCACATAGTGTACACTGTTTCCCCTCATATCCACTCATCTTCTCTAGGAGTTTGGTCTCTAGGTCTGTTCTGTTTCGTACGCTATTTGTAAACTCTTTGATTTTATCATCATAGCCTTTAGGCACTACTATATTACTAATAGCCAAACAAGTATCAGGATACTCCAATACAGCAATACCCATATCAATATCTTCTGCTTTTTCTGTTTTGTGGTCCAACGCTCCACTAGGACATGCCAATACACAAGGGACTGCGTTACAAGCATAACACCCTCTCTCGTTTGCATCTACATAAGGAGTTCCCTCACCGTGACCTTTGCCAATATCAGCTAGTTTGATAGAGTGATATGGACACACTTGTAAGCATTGACCACACTTGATACAAAGAGTCAAAAAATCTTTTTCATTCAATGCCCCAGGGGGTCTAAGCCTATTTTCTGCACCTACTAGATAGGGACTAAATGCAATTCCCCCACCCAAAAGCACTCCAAAAAATCCTAGTGTAGAGAATTTGATAAACTCTCTTCTATCTGTGCTTACCTTTGCCATATCTATCCTTTTATCTTGACTATAGGTTCTTGGTCTTCAAACAAAAAGACTGGTTTTGTAAATGGAGCTAGTTTTGCCAAAAAATTCAACAACGATATTACAGGACTTCCATAAAAAAACTTCACATCAGGATTATAGACCCATAGTTGGTCTGCGTATTGATATACTTGATGAGGAGTATCGCCGATATTATCTCTATTTTTATCAAACCCTTCATAATTGTCCCAATAATTGCCTATTATATCATTATCATTTGTCTTGCCACCTCTGCTATCGTTTACAACATCTTCTATATTTCCCATAATAATATTATCTTTAATAATATTATTTTCACTCAATGAATGAAAATGTATAGCCTCTGAATTGTACAAAATCTTATTGCCCATAATCCAATTGTTCGTATCTGGTTCAAATGGAGACCTATCTATATACAAGCCCTGAGCACAGTATATAATAGTATTATCTTTTATAGTGAAATTGGAGACATCTTTTAGACCAATTCCCATACCAGTAGCACCTTGTGAACTTCTGATAGTATTGCCTGTAGCTATAGAGTCTTTGGAGTACATAAAAAATATACCAACAGAGTTGAACTGATATGTATTGTTTTTGATGAAGTTTTTACCTGCGTACATAAAGTGTAGAGAGTATCTATTATGACTACCAAAATTCTCTTCTATTTGATTACCATGAGAGTACCATATCACCATATCCCTAGATTTGATTAGAGAGTTTTTCTTTACTATATTATTATTGCTATACCATAGTCTTAGTCCATCACCACGAAGACCTAGTTTAAAATCTTTTGAGGTGATAGTATTGTGTGATACGATAGAGTTATCAACCATCTGCATATCAATACCAAATAGACAATTATCTATCACACAATGGCTAATCTCACATTGGACTGCTTTGTTTACTTTAATCGCTGCATCCAAATTCTCGTGTCTATCACCACTATTGATGATTTTGAGGTTTTTGAGAGTCACAAATGAGCTATTGATAGTTATCACAGTTCCCAAATTCTCTGCGTCTATCACCACACCATCCTCTTTGCCTATAATAGTAAGAGGTTTATCTATAATTATATTACCCTTATAGACTCCCCTTGGCAGTTTCAATATAGAACCACTAGGAGCTTTGTCTATAGCCTCTTGCAATATATTTGCATGAAGTATAGAGGAGACTAATATAGAGATGAGTAGAAGAAGTTTCAACATCTACTTAGACATCTCTTTTAGCCCTTTTTGTTTTGCAAAGAAAGCGAGTAAACTAAATAGACTAATAGCTACTATCAGATAGAACCCAATAGTAGGATACGAGTGCGTCGTAAATTGTGCTATCTTACCATCACCAAACACAGTAGGCATAAATGGCTTTATCTTAAATGCTCCCCAATCGTGTAGATTGTGTCCAAACCAATACAACCAATAGGCATAATCAGCTATAAACAATAGAGGCAAAGACGCAGGAACAAGCATAATATAACTCAAAATAGGAGTATTATAAGCCATAAAGAAAATCATAGCCAAAGAGAGAGCTAATAGAGCATAAATCCCTATCTCCCTCTCATATATCCCACCAATCCACATAGGGTCCATTCCCACATAGTGATTAATCGTATTCATCTCATGTATCTCTCCACTAAATCCATCAAAATGAAAGAAAACTGGTATCCCCTCAGGAAAAGCCTCTTTTGGATAGTTAGGAGCTTCAAGTGAGACAGCCCATATAGGCAAAGATGCCACACCTATCTCAGAAGATGATTTTATCATTTGAGCTAGATTATTATGAGCATCTTTAGGTGTAGAGACACTCTTATATCTACCTTGATTGTATATATCCCATACTTTATAAGAGAGTGATGATATTTCATCTACTTTACCATCATCAATTTTATTTAGAGTAGAGTGAAAAGCAACCATAGGAAATGTAAACGAGAGAGTTAAAATGACTAGAGCCAATAGAGTAAAGACTCTAGCTTTTATAATACTTTTGTGCAATTGTTATCCTTTTAAATTAAATCAATTGTATATCAATTATCTATTTATATGTTTGACTTGTGTCAAAAATATATTCGTTCCCACTATTTCGTGGGAATGCATACCGAAGTCACAGTTTTATCAAGTGAATTTATATAGTCCAAAACTTTTTGATTTTGTTTTTTAGAGATAAATTCAGAGATAATATTGGTGTCTAGCAGATATTTCAAAACTCTATCCTATCTTGATATACTTCTGAACTTCTAATCAATGACCCCGACCCAATGGTCGGAGAATTAGACCCTATTAGATTAAATTTGAATTTAATTAACTCTAAATTCATTAACTTAATTATAACAAATTTCTCTTATAAAAGTAAAGAGTTAACTATCAGACTTCAAACCAATCTCAAATATAGCTCCTATATCATTATTATAAACATCTATTCTTCCGTTCATGTGTTCTTCTATAATCATCTTTGACATATATAATCCTATTCCTGTACCATTTTTCTCACTTTTGGTTGAGAAGTAAGGGTCAAATACTTTGTCTATGATATGACTAGGTATTCCTCCTGCATTGTCATTGATAGAGAGTAGAATATTAGACTCATTTTGACTGAGATTAATATCTATTCTTTTCTCTTTTATCTCATTTTCAATCAAGGCATCTTTGGCATTATTGAGTATATTTATTAGAGATTGTCCTAATTCATTGGGATAACCATTGGTATAGCACTCTTTGGATAGTGATATGTCTATTATGATATTTTCTTTTTCAAATATAGGCAATAATATCTCTATAGCATGTTCAATACTATCTGCTATATTGAAGATTTTTTTCTCTTTTTCTGGTTTGAAAAATTTTCTAAAATCATCTATAGTATTAGACATTTGAGTTATCTGTTTGAGAGAGTTTTTATGGAAATAATCTATCACAGTATCATCTAATTTTTTTAGTTGATATTTGAAAACAATAGATTGACATATCATAGACAAAGTACTTAGAGGCTGTTTCCATTGATGGGCTATCATATTTATCATCTCTCCCATTTGAGCTAGTCTATTTTGTTGAAACATCAGTAGTTGTTGTTTTTTATTCTTTTCTAGTCCCTCATAGACTCTTGTTTTCAATGATTTATTGAGTTCTTCTAGCTCTTTTTGAGTCTCTTTTAGTTCACTTAAGTCCATTACTGTTGTTACTCTTTTATTACCAATGATTGTACTTTTTACCAATGCAGGATAAGTAGTTCTATCTTTTCTTATCATCAACAGTTCATAAGGTTTTTTAGTATTTTCCATTTGTTTGTTCAATAGTTTATGTTGAGAAGGATGTACAAAATCTAATACGGTTTTATCTTTTATCTCTTCTATTGAGCTACAACCATACATTTCCAAAGTTACAGTATTGGCATCAATCAATTTCCCATTTTGGAAAATAGTCACAGACTCCATAGTAGTATTTATGAGTTGGTTTAGTTTTTTATTATTACTTCTCAAAATCAATATAAATACTCCTCCAATAAAAGAGAAAAACAAAAATATACCAAGTATTTGCCATGCCAAAGTATAATCTATTATCTTATAACTTTTTACAGCTAACCACTTTCTATAAATATCTCTTTTTTCCTCTTCTGTTATCATCAAGATAGATTTATTGATAATCTTTTGGAGTTGTGATAAATCATCTCTCATCATCACTTGTAGGTTAAAATTAAGATTATTAATAGAATTAATCTTAATATCTTTAAATTTAAGAGCCTGATAATATAAAGATGGTTCTATATCGACACAAGCAAAAGCTTTTTTTGCCATTACTAACTCTAACCCCTCTTTTGTGTTTTTGGTAAAGATAAACTTGATATTTGGATATTTCTTTTTTAGTATGGAGTATGCACTATAGTTTTTGCCAACTGCCACAATTTTATTTTCTAATAATAGAGCGTTACTGGTAATATACTTATCATTTAGCGTAGCCATAGATATAGGGAAACTATCATAGGTATTTGAAAAGATAGAATACTTTTTTCTCTTATCTGTCATAGCTGTAGCCATATTTAAATCATGCTTTTTATTCTTGATATTTTGCAATATATCTTTGAAGTTTTCTAACTCTATTATTTTGTACTTGATATCCACCTTTTTTGCTATTAACTTCCAATAATCAAGACCTATCCCTACTATATTTTCATTATCATCTTTGAAGTTAAAAGGTATCCATTTTATTGCCGTATTTACAGTAAAAACATTATTTTGGAGATACTCTTTCTCTTTTGTAGATAATTTAATTTTATTATTACTATATACATATCCAAACCATTTATTTTGAAGTGCATTTACTTTTTCATCTTCTATAGACGCTAATGCTTTATTGATGATAGTTATCGCTTCAGGATACTCTTTTCTAACAGAAAACACCAAAACTAATTTTGTATCTAACTTTGCAAATGCTCTTATATTGATACCAAATTTTTTGTATCTATACAATGAATTAGGAACACCTAATATAATATCAACTTCTTCTGCGATAACAGCATCTATCATATCATGGATTGTAGCATATTCTTTTATCCTTACATTTTTAAACTCTTTAACAGCATTTAAATTAAAAGCATTTCCTTTTTGGATAGCAATAGTTTTGCCATCAATATCATCAATGGTTTGTATATGTGATTTGTTTGGAGACATTGAAGTAAAAAACATAGATTGAATAGTCATATATGGTATAGAAGAGTTTACAAAATCTGCTCTTGATGCAGATGCTGAACCTGTACTTATCCCATAAGTTTTTTTATCTCTCGCATCTTGTACTGCTTTTTGCCAAGTGGTAGCTTCTATTACAAAATTTGCACCAGTTAGTCTATTTATCAGATTTAAAATATCTTGGTCATATCCAATTACTTTGTTATTCTCTACCATTACAAATGGAGCCCAATTTTCATCACTACCTAGAGTAATTTTGGGATTATTTTTTATAAACTCTCTCTCTTTATCTGTTAGTTTTATCTCATTTGCAAATAAGCTAGTGTATAAAAATATAGATATAAATAATATTAATTTTAGTTTCATTTTATTCCTTATAAATTTGGTTTATTATCAGATTTCAATCTAATCTCAAACATAGCTCCTATATCATTATTACAAACACCTATTTCTCCGTCCATGTGTTCTTCTATAATCATCTTTGACATATATAGTCCTATGCCTGTACCTTGTTTCTCACTCTTGGTTGAGAAGTATGGGTCAAATATTTTGTCTATGATATG
>DAOVZV010000321.1 GCA_030634925.1 Sulfurovum sp. | reverse complement strand
CACCACCTACTATTTGTGTACCATAATCCATACATTGTTCTGCGTGAAAACTACCCTCTTTACCTGTAAAACCTTGAACTATTACTTTTGTATCTTTGTTTACTAAAATGCTCATTTATTCTCCTTACTTTTTATTCTTACAATACAAGCTTTTTACAGCTTGTAAATTTTTATATATTATTTTTAAATCATCAATTTTTAGACTATCGTAACTTTCAGAAGTAAATAAAATATATTTTTCATCTTCTCTAATAAGCTTTAAAAAATGCCAATACTGTCCTATATTATAGCTTCCTAATATAGGTTTATTACCATTCTTATTAATGCCTACTAAGAGTTCAGAGAGTAGTTGCCATTTAGGATGTCCATTTGGGATACTTTTTTTATATTCTTGAATAAAAAAGAATGGTTCTTCAGGGATAATTGTTCCACTTGCTAACATAAAATCTGTTTTACCAGAAATAATAATATCATCAAATTCAAAACTTAATTCTCTCTCAAACCACTCTCTTATACCGTTTCCTCGCAAAGAAATATCATATAATATAGGAGATATAAAAAGCATTTTAATCTCCTCTTCAGAATATACAATAAAATCTTTTTTATTCTCAGAAATTAGATTATTCAATAATATTTCACTATCTATAGATATATCTATATTAGATATATCTATAATATTATTATCTTCCCTCTCTTCTATAGAGAAGTGTTCAAACAATTCTAATGGTGATATATTTCCAAATGTCAATCTAGGCTTCATCTACTCGCCTTTTGCTGCTTTAACTGCTTTTGCTGCACCATCACCCAAATCATCACCTACAATAAGGTTGGCAATATTTGCATTTTTCAAAATCTCTGCAGCTTCAGGTGCATTTGTACCATCAAGTCTTACAATTACAGGTACATTTACATCTGTTATCTTTGTAGCTTCTATGATACCATTTGCTATTCTGTCACATCTTACAATTCCACCGAAGATATTGACAAATATAGCTTTTACTTTTGGATTTTTGAGAATTATCTCAAATCCTTTTGCCACAGTTTCTGCGTTTGCACTACCACCAACATCTAGGAAATTGGCAGGTGTTCCACCCATATAGTTGATAGTATCCATAGTACCCATAGCAAGACCAGCACCATTTACCATACAACCGATTTCACCATCAAGTGCGATATAAGATAGACCGTATTGACTAGCTTCTCTCTCATCTGCATCTTCTTCGCTAATATCTCTCATATCTTCGATGTCAGGGTGTCTTCCCAATGCACTATCATCAAAGCCCATTTTGCCATCAAGTGCCATGAAATCACCAGAAGCTGTCTTGATAAGTGGATTAATCTCAATCATCTCTGCGTCATTTTCCATATAAAGAGTATATAGTTTTGAAGCAAATGCTATCATTTTTCTCTGCTCTAATTTGTCTGTGATACCTAGACCAAATACAAGCTCTCTACCATGATAACCTTGGAAACCTACCGTTGGGTCAATAGCTATTTTGATAATTTTCTCAGGAGTATCATGAGCTACTGTCTCAATATCCATTCCACCCTCAGTTGAAGCCATAATAATAGGCATTTCAGCTGCACGGTCAAGTACTACAGATAGATAAAGCTCATCTTCAATAGCTGCACCCTCTTCTATATATACCTTTTGGACTAGCTTACCTTCTGGTCCTGTCTGATGTGTAACAAGAGTCATACCCAAGATTTCTGAAGCCAATTCTTTGACTTCATCTGTAGAACGAGCTAGTTTTACACCACCTCCAAGACCTCTACCTCCTGCGTGAATTTGTGCTTTTACTACCCAAATTTCTCCACCGAGTTCTTGTGCATTTGTCATCGCTTGTTCTGGTGTGTTTGCGATGATACCTCTAGGTGTTGGAACACCATATTTTTGGAATATTTGTTTAGCTTGATACTCATGAATATTCAT
>DAOVZV010000260.1 GCA_030634925.1 Sulfurovum sp. | reverse complement strand
TCAGTTTGATATATCAAAAGGTGATAGAGTAGTAATATATATGCCTATGATACCAGAAGCTGCGATTACTATGTTGGCATGTGCGAAGATAGGTGCTATACACTCTGTGGTATTTGGTGGGTTTTCTGCTGAAGCACTTAGAGATAGGATTATAGATGCAGAAGCCAAGCTAGTGGTAACTGCTGATGGAGCATTTAGAAAAGGTAAGCCTTATATGCTAAAGCCTGTAGTTGATGATGCTTTGAGTAGTGGGTGTGAATGTGTAAAAGCTGTATGTGTAGTAGAGAGAAATGGAGAAGATATTCATTGGGAAGAGGGTAGAGATTATGCCTACAATGAGCTTGTCAAAAATGAATCAAGTAAGTGTGAAGCAGAACCTATGGATAGTGAAGACCCACTGTTCTTGCTATATACTTCAGGAAGTACTGGCAAACCAAAAGGCGTACAACATAGTTCAGCAGGATATATATTGTGGGCTCAAATGACTATGGAGTGGGTATTTGACCTCAAAGACAATGATACTTATTGGTGTACAGCAGATGTGGGTTGGATTACAGGTCATACATATATAGTATATGGTCCACTTGCTGCTGGGGCAACTACTGTGATGTTTGAGGGTGTTCCTACTTTCCCTGATGCAGGACGATGTTGGAAGATGGTAGAAGAGTATCAAATCAATCAATTCTATACAGCTCCAACTGCTATTAGACTTCTACACAAAATGGGTGAGAATGAGCCACAAAAATATGATTTGTCTTCACTTCGTATATTGGGTACAGTGGGTGAGCCTATCGACCCTCCTGCGTGGAAATGGTATTATGAGCAGATTGGTGGAAGTAGATGTGCGATAGTAGATACATATTGGCAGACTGAAACTGGTGGACATATGATTAGTCCATTACCATCGGCTACACCTATCAAAGCAGGATGTGCTACATTCCCACTTCCAGGGATAATGGCTGAGGTGATTGATGCAGATGGCACACCAACACCAGTAGGAGAAAAAGGTCTTATGTGTATCACTAGACCATGGCCTAGTATGATACGAAATATATGGGGAGACCCTGATAGATTTATCAAGTCATACTTCGGTGATTGCAAAAAAGATGGTAAGCCAGTATATTTCTCTGGAGATGGTGCAATGATAGATGATGATGGATATATCACTATCACAGGACGAACAGATGATGTAATCAATGTATCAGGACATCGTATGGGTACTGCTGAGGTAGAGTCTGCTATCCAAAAGCATGACAATGTATCTGCTGTAGCAGTTGTAGGTAAACCACACGAAATCAAAGGAGAGGGGATATTTGCATATATCGTACTCAAAGATGATACAGATGCTGGACTTGAATTGATGAAAGAGATAAATCAAATCATCAAAAAAGAGATAGGTGCTATCGCTCTATGTGATGATATGGTATTTGTACCTGATTTGCCAAAGACTCGTTCTGGTAAGATAATGAGAAGAATACTAAGAAGCATAGCCAAAGGTGAACCAATAACACAAGATACATCTACACTAGAAGACCCAAGTATAGTAGGTACAATAGAAGAACTTATCAACAAAGAGTCATAAAAGACTCTTTACCAACTTCAAATCTTTAAATACATCGCCTCTATATGAACTATTTCGCAAGAGATAGTTTGGATGGTAGGTTGGTACTACTATATAATCATCTTTTTGATAATACTCTCCTCTTGCTTGTGATATACTTCTATCATCTCCTGTGAGATAATAGTATGCCATATCTCCAAATGCTACTACTATTTTGGGCTTTACGGACTCTATCTCTTTTAGTAGATATGGATGACAAGTATGAGCATAAGTGGGTGATGGGTTTATCGTATCAATCGGACGACATTTGAGTACATTAGTAAGATATACGGCTTCTCTTTGAAGTCCCAATACATTGACAATCATCTTGTTTAGAGTCTCTCCTGCACGAGATGTAAATACTTTGCCTATATTCTCATCACTATTACTAGGAGCGTCTCCTACAAACATCACTGTAGCATTTGGATTACCCTCTCCCCATACTACTCTTTTCCTATGTTGGCTTAGTTTGCATAGCTCACAGTTGGTAGCTCTCTCTTTGATAGAGTCCATAGAGTTTGGTATAGCTAGATTTGGCTCTTCTATTTTGTATGGTTTTAGTGAAGTGTATCTATATCCTAACTCTTTTAGACTATATAGATGTTTGAGGAGTAGGGCATTTTTTAGATTTTTCATAGTGGTAGTAGCCTTTTTAGATATAAATTATCTCTATTAATAGGTATATTTGTATTATATATTTTGTTTGTTGGAGCGATTATATCTATCGAGCGACACCAATCTACTCCATCTCTAAGAAGTGAAGGAGTACCTAGAGTGTTATTATATATGCTACTCCAATCTTTATCATCTCCTAGTAATTTTTGAGTTACAAATATAGCTCTTTGTTTGACTATATCTTTGGATACACTATTTCTCTCTCCCCATCCTACTATATAGTCATCACAATATAAGTCTTCTGTTTTGGTAGGTTCTATGATAAATGCTATATC
>DAOVZV010000283.1 GCA_030634925.1 Sulfurovum sp. | reverse complement strand
TATTGACATCTAAGTATCTTTTTGCTAAAATTTCGTCTCTTCACTAAGTGGTAAGGTAGCTCAGCTGGTTAGAGCGCTGGTCTCATAAGCCGGAGGTCGAGGGTTCGAGTCCCTCTCTTACTACCACTTTAAACCCACAAATATCACTATTCTCCCACTCAATAAAATATATATAATACTATTACATCTTTACGCCAAATACAAATTTCACTATATTTTGCCAAAAATATATATTTACACACAATACTCACAATTAGTACACAATAAGAGATTATAATCCACCTAAGAAAACGGTAAAGGTATTTTCCCTTTCCTCCCTTTTGTTCCTTTGGCGTTTTCGAGTTAGGTAACTTTGACTTTTCAAAGTACTCTTATTTTCCCGTTTGAGTGCTTTTTCCTTTTTTAATATCTCTTAAAAAGTTACCTTTCTACCTATATATCTCCCCAACCATGCATCTTCTTTGAAATTATCAAATCATAACCATCAAACAAATCAATCCTACTCGTAGCTACATAATAATGATCTTCTAGTAAAGAGGTATATTTATCTATATTATTATCTTCTTTAGGAACGATTATAATTATATTCCCTGCATTTTTGATGAGATGATAAGACTTTTTGAGAAAACCTGATATATCTTTATCTGCTATAGATGATGTGACAAATAGGTACTCATATACTCTAGCTTGTATTTTGTAGTTTGGCTTGTCTATATCTATCTTTCTGATATTTACATTTTTATCTTTATATCTTGTTATAGACTCTTCATAAAAACTATCATTAGTACAGTTTAGCTGATACTCATAATCATTTTGTATAGAAAACTCATATAGTATCTTACTTAGCGTATGGCTACTATCGTTAAAATGTGCTATGCGTAGGTATGGACTATGTTGGATAATATCCAATAACTTTTTCAATCTATCTTCTTCTAATCTTTGCATTTTTATTCTCCAATATATAGCTGTCTAGGTCTAGCTATCTTTGATGTTTTGTCTTTTTTGAACTCTATCCATTGTGTAATCCAACCTACCGTTCTACCTATTACAAATATTGGTGTAAACATAGATTTTGGTATCTGTAAAGCTGTCAATATTACACCTGAGTAGAAATCTATATTTGGATATAGGTTTCTGCTGATAAAATACTCATCATTGAGTGCTATCTCTTCTATCTTTGAGGCTATTGCCATTAGTTCAGAGTCTAGGGTTAGTTCTTCTTTTAGTTTATCTTGGAGACCTTTAAGTACTTTTGCCCTTGGGTCGAAGTTTTTATATACTCTATGTCCAAAGCCCATTAGTCTAAATGAGTCTTCTGGGTCTTTGGCTTTGGCTATAAACTCCTCTACTCTATCAACTGAACCAATCATCTCTAGTTGAGCTATCACAGATTCATTAGCTCCTCCGTGTGCTCGTCCCCATAGTGCTGATATACCAGAAGATATAGCTACATAGGGATGAGCTCCTGTAGATGCTACTCCTCTTACAACGGTAGTAGAAGCATTTTGTTCATGGTCAGCGTGTAGTGTAAATATAGTATCTAATGCACGGATTTCTATCTCTTTGAGACTATCATACCCATCTGCTCTACGGTGCATTTTGCCTCCAGGATATGCTCTCATCATTGTCAAGAAATTCTCTGTAAATCCCAAATCTATATTTGGTTGGATAAATGGAATGCCAATAGAGTGACGATAAGCAAAAGCCACAATAGTTGGTATCTTTGCGATAATCCGTCTTGCCATCTCTTGATACTCTTGTTCATCATCTATCTCCAGATGGTCATTATAAAATGTAGATAATGCCGTCACTCCAGCTGATAGTGTAGCCATAGGGTGAGCATTATCAGGAAAAGCATTAAATATATTTCTCAATCCCTCATGCAAAAATGCACGATGTCGTATCTCCAAATCAAATTCAATCAGCTCTTCTGATGATGGAATATTGCCATTGAGTAGCAGAAAACAGCTCTCCAAATAAGTATGATTTGATGCCAACTCCTCTATAGCTATACCTCTATATGTAAGCTCACCTTTCTTGCCGTCTATAAATGTAATATCAGATGTACAACTAGCAGTAGATGTATATGCAGGGTCATAACTAAATAATCCAGTATCTTGGAAAAACTTACGCATATCTACGACATCAGGGCCTTTGGTAGCATTGAGTATATTGTATTTATACTGTTTTCCTGTTCTATTGTTTATCAATGTAAATGTATTCTCAATCATTACGCAACTCCTCTTTTATCTTTTTTTTGTATATCTTTACACCCAAAAAGTCACAAACTATTTGAGCATCTTCAAAAGCATTCCCCAAACAGCTAGATGC
>DAOVZV010000335.1 GCA_030634925.1 Sulfurovum sp. | reverse complement strand
TAATGTTCCCTATGGTTAGCACTGTAAGAGAGTTCATATATACCAAAGAGTTTGCCATCAAGATAGCCAAAAAGCACGATATAGATATATCCCATATAGAGTTTGGTATTATGATAGAAGTACCATCTGTGCTATTTTTGCTCGAAGAGTTCAATAAAGTAGTCGATTTCTACTCTATAGGGACAAATGATTTAGCCCAATACCTATTTGCCACAGAACGGACACATCCACTACTCAAAGTAGATGCACTCTCTCCTGTGATATTTTCTGCTATATCAATCATCGTCAATACTGTAGATAAGCCACTTAGTATATGTGGAGAACTAGCAGGAGATACCAAAGCCTTGTCTCAATTAATCAATCTAGGAGTAGATACTCTAAGCATATCACCCAAAAATATAGCAAAAGCCAAAGAGGAGATAAGAGATGTTTAATCTACTTCAAAAGATAGGCAAAGCCCTAATGACTCCAATAGCCGTACTTCCTATTGGTGCATTGTTGCTTCGACTAGGGTTTGGAGATATTCCATATATAGATGGACAAGTAGCACTTATTATGAAATCAGCTGGAGACGCTATATTTTCCAATCTTGACTTGCTATTTGGTATAGGTATAGCCTATGGTCTAGCCAAAAACAATGACGGTTCAGCAGGACTAGCAGGGGCTATTGGTGTACTTATAGCTAAAGCCGTCTATATTAGCATAGACAAAGATGTCAATATGGGTATATTTGTAGGTATTATCATAGGAGTATTGGCAGGGACTCTATACAATCGTTATCACAATATCAAGCTACCAGAATATCTAGGATTTTTCGGTGGCAAGAGGTTTGTACCTATCATCACAGCTCTTTGGGCTATTGTCGTGGGCGTAATGGCAGGGTATTTTTGGCACTATGCACAAAGTGGAATAGATAGCTTCTCATCTATAATAATCGGACTAGATGAGGTAGGAACTTTCATCTATGGAGTACTCAATCGTCTTCTAATCCCTCTAGGACTTCACCATATACTCAACTCGGTATTTTGGTTTCAATTAGGAGAATATACTTATATCAAAGATGGTGTAGAGGTAGTAGCCAATGGAGATTTACATAGGTTCTTTGCAGGTGACCCCTCAGCAGGTATATATATGTCAGGGTTTTTTGTGGTGATGATGTTTGGATTGCCATCTATGGCATTTGCTATATATCTCAATACTCCAATCTCTAGCCGAACTAGAGTGGGTATGATATTGGCAGGAGTTGCATTTACATCTTTTCTCACTGGTATTACCGAGCCGTTGGAGTTTTTGTTTTTGTTTGTTGCACCTTTGTTGTTTGTACTTCACGCATTACTCACAGGATTGGCATTGGCATCAGCACAGATATTGGATATACACGCAGGGTTCGGATTTTCAGCAGGTCTAATTGACTACCTAATCAACTACAAACTAGCTACCAATCCTATACTTATACTACCTCTAGGATTGGTATTTGGCTTCATCTATTTTATCACAAGCTACTACACAATCAAGATATTCAAATTACAAATATTTACAGATGAGACCACCAAAAAGAACACCACAATATCATCACAAGCCAAAGAGTTCATCAAAGCACTAGGTGGAGAAGAAAATATAGTAGAAACAAGTGCATGTATTACAAGACTAAGAATGACCCTAAAAGACAATACTCACCTAAAAGATAATGACTTCATAGCATTAGGAGCAAAAGGAGTCATAAGACCTGACAAAACCACCATCCAAATAGTACTGGGTACAAGAGCAGAGAGTGTAGCAGAGGAG
>DAOVZV010000290.1 GCA_030634925.1 Sulfurovum sp. | reverse complement strand
AGCCTTTGCCTTTGGTCGTTTGAGCATGGACTATCACTGGTTTACCCAATGCTTTGGCTACATTTAGCGTATCTATTAGTGCCTCTATATCGTGACCATTAACTGGACCAATATACTCTATACCCAACTCCTCAAACAATATCCCAGCAGGAGTGATGAGCTTAAATGACTCTTCAAACCTCTTTGCCATATAACTAGCAGACTCTGGCAAGTGGTCTAGGACTTTTTCTACTCCACCCTTGAACTTCTGATAAAAAGACCCTGCCATTGTTTGAGATAATAGCTTACTGATAGCACCTATGGGTTTGGCGATACTCATCTCATTGTCATTGAGTATGATGACTACTGGATATTTCCTATCTCCTAGCTCGTTGAGTGCTTCATATACCATACCTGCACTCATACTACCATCACCGATAAATGCTACTGGTACTCTATCTTCGCCTTTGAGCGCGATAGCTTTTGCTGCACCCACAGCCAACGATATAGAAGTAGAGCTATGTCCAGATACGAAATAATCAAAAGGAGACTCAGAGGGTTTGGTATATCCACAAATCCCTCCAAATTGACGCAAAGTATCAAAGCTATCCCATCTATCTGTAAGAAGTTTATGAGCATAAGCTTGATGAGACACATCAAAAATAAAAGGGTCAGTTTGGGCATCAAAGACTTTGTGCATAGCCACGATAAGGTCAGTAGCACCCAAAGTAGAGCTTAGATGACCACCATTTTTGCTAACTGTATCTAGTATCTTTTGTCTAATCTCTTGTGCCAAAGTATCAAGCTCTTCTATAGAGTACTCTTTTATGTTCATATAGTCCCATCTTGTTGCAGTTTTGTTTTATGAAATTCTATCATATCAATCTAACTCTTTATATTTGCTAAACCAATAAAAAGTTATCAAAGAAAATATCATTTTGTTTAGGTGTGCCTACTGTTATGCGAATAGCATTCATACCATACGAGGCTAGGTTTCTGATGATTACGCCTCTTTTTAGAAGCTCATCTGATATATAAGTAGAGTCCATACTATCATCAAATATATATGTGATGAAGTTGGTATAGCTTTCTATATATTCAAATCCTTGACTCTTGGCAAACTCTTCATATCGTTTTATCTGTTCTGTATGTAGGGCTATAGACTTGGCTACAAACTCATAATCCCCACACGCTACTATCGCAGATGCTAGTGATAGAGATGAGATATTAAATGGTGGACGCATTTTATATAGTTGTTCTATGAGTGAAGTGTTGGCTATGCCGTATCCTACTCTCATACCACCTAATCCATAAGCCTTGGAGAATGTACCTAGATATATTACATTGACAAACTCCATTATATCATTGGGTTCTAGTGCATAATCTGCATCTTTGGCTTTGGCGTATTCCATATATGCACCATCTACGACTATGAGGGTGTTTATATCTACAGCATCTATGATTTTGAGTACATCTTCTCGTCTCATACCATCACCAGTTGGGTTGTTTGGTGTGCATAGATAGATGATTTTGGGTTTGTGTCTTTGATATTCTAGTATAAACTCATCTACCTTATGCTGATAGCTAGGAGTCCTCAATATAGTAGCACCCATCTGCTTGGCATAAATCTCATACATAGCAAATGTCACAGCACTCATAAGCACACTAGACTCTTCATCAAGCACAGCACGAGAGATGAACTCCAATACTTGGTCACTTCCTGCTCCTATGATGATATTGTTATCTTTGACTTCAAACTTCTTGCCTAGTGCTTGTTTGAGCTGAAAAAAGCTATCATCAGGATATAGATGAGCTTTGTGGGCATTGTCTTTGATAGCTTGAACTACAGCAGGGCTTGTGCCTAGTGGGTTTTCATTTGATGCTAGTTTGACTACATTTTCAGGGGCTATGCCATACTCTCTGACTACGAGTTCTATAGGCTTACCTGCTTCATAGCTTTTGATATTTTCTAATACGCTGTTAAATTTCATTAAAAATCCTCCGTCTCTTTGACATACGAGCCTAGTATTTTTATATTTTCTTTATACTCATCTAATATAGGTTTGATATGCTTATCTTCTACATGACCATTGAACTCTATGAAAAATAGTGATTCGCCTTTGAGTATATGAGATTTTATCTTGGTCAAATTGATATTGGCTTTTTCAAAATGGCTCAAAAATTTCACCAATACACCTGCTTCATCAGGTAGTTTAACCAAAATAGAACTCTTATCATTACCAGATGGTGGGTTTTTGAAATCACTAATAATAAAAAATCT
>DAOVZV010000081.1 GCA_030634925.1 Sulfurovum sp. | reverse complement strand
TTCATAAGCTTCACTTGCTTTAATATCTTCATCCCAAACCATTCTTTTTAAATATTCAGGCATCAAATCTTTTATATTTTTAATTGTTGTATCTATTGCTAAATAGATTATATTTTCTTTAATAATTTTTTCTGTAGCATGACCTTTTATATCCATACCTTTTAGATAATTTTCCCATTCATTTAGTGGAGAATCCCATTCATTTAGTGGAGAAAAAGAAGGTGTAACTATTACTTTATTATCTTTACTGATGTAAGTAATTTTATTTTTATTTCTGTTTCTATTTGTTGTAATGATATAGTTCCGAGGATTATCTATAACCTCCAAAAGCGTAGTCTTCCCACTCCCATTCACCCCTGCCAAAACCACAATAGGCAAAGGATTATCATCATTATCCACAAAATCTATATCAAAATCTTTGAATACTTTATAATCTTCTATGTGTAGGCTTTTTAGTTTCATGGGATTATCCTCTTGTTTTATAGATATGATTTTACCATAAATAACCTCACTATTATAAATTTTGGATATAATTCGCGTCATATTTATCTATCTTGTTTTATAATGAGAAATTTTGATAAGAGAGGGGGTGCTTTTCGATGCCAGGAATTATTTTAACACAAAGAGACTCTTTTGATGACGCTTATAGAAAATTCAAAAGACAATGTGACAGAAACCTTATCGTGACAGAAGCTAGAGCTAGACAAAATCACGAGACAGAGACTGAAAAGAGAAAAAAAGAGAAGATTGCAACTCGCAAGAAAATCCTTAAGAAACTTTTTATGCTCAGAAGATACGAGTCAAGACTCTAAGAGTCTTGAGTGGGGCTTTGCCCTGCTATCTTAAGATATATCTCCACCAATTACACAAGCACTATCACCTTCTGATATACCCACATCACTATTTCCATCTGCTTTCCATTCATCTAGTGTTTGTTTTTTACATATATCACCTTCTGTTTTACCATAAGTCTCACATGTAACACTATTATCAGCAATAAGAGTTTCTGCATTAGGATATTCATTTTTGACAGCTATTCCTATACCTACACAAGAAAATTCACCTATATCAGTTACAATTAAAATACTTGGTTTTTCTTTTATATCTTCTACAGTTGTATCACCATTCAATGATTCAGTTACACTATCCCCACATCCACTAATCACCAACGCACTTACTACCAATAAGCTAAATTTTTTTATCATTTTTATTCCTTTGATTTAATTTGGTACTTAATTATATCTAGGGCGTGTAAAAGTGTACTTAATATGTGATTTTAGAGTAGGTTTGAATATATTTGGAGGGTATTTTCTCCCCAAGAGATGGGGAGAATAGATTAGCAAGAGTAAGTTGTAAAGAACTCAAATCCTGTTGGTCTAGCTTCGTCTGGGTGGACTTGGCTTTCAAACATATATAGTCTATATGCATTGATAAATTCATCAGTCATTACAGGTCTAAGGAAATCGAAATCTCCTCTAAGTCCTTCTAGTGACTCTCTAAGAGTTCTAGGCATTTGAGGAATGTTTTGCTCTTTAATCTCATCAAGAGTAAGCTCAAACAAGTCAATATCCATAGGTCCTACAGGTACATCTTTGTTTTTGATACCGTCAAGTCCTGCCAACATCAATACAGCAAAACATAGGTAAGGACAAGCAGTAGAATCAGGGAAACGAGTCTCAATTCTAGTAGCCATCTCACCAGCTCCATAAGGGATACGACAAGCAGCTGAACGGTTTTGGCTTGAATAAGTCAAGATTGATGGTGCTTCAAATCCAGGTACAAGTCTCTTGTATGAGTTTGTACTAGGGTTTGTAAATGATGCTACAGCAGCAGAGTGTTTGAATACACCACCTAGATATTGAAGAGCTGTTTCTGATAGGTTTGCATATTCACCCTCTTGATAGAAAAGGTTTTTACCTTCTTTCCAAATTGATTGGTGTACATGCATACCGTTACCATTGTCACCATATAGTGGTTTTGGCATAAATGTAGCAGATTTACCATTAAGGTGTGCTACCATTTTAACAACATATTTGTACTTTTGAACATTATCAGCAGCTTCAATCATATCACCAAATTTGATACCAATTTCACCTTGTGCTTGTGCAACTTCGTGGTGACCTAGCATTACTGTAAGACCTACTTCTTCGAGAAGTAACATCATCTCAGCTCTCAAATCTACCATAGAGTCTGTTGGCATAGCAGGGAAGTATCCACCTTTTGTACCAGGTCTGTGACCCATATTTCCAGCTTCATAAGAAGTAGAATAGTTCCACTCACCCTCATCACTATCTACTTTGTATCCAGATTCGTTGATACCTGACCAAATTTGAACATTGTCAAAGATAAAGAATTCATTTTCAGGACCAAAGTAAGCTTCGTCACCCACACCAGACTCTTCCATATATTTAAGAGTCTTCTTGGCGATAGAACGAGGACATCTCTCATATAGGTCATTTTTGTAAATATCATATACATCACATATTACAATAACTGTGCTATCTGCTGTAAATGGGTCCATAAATGCTGTTGGAACATCAGGTTTAAGAAGCATATCTGATTTGTTGATTGGTTGCCAGTTTTCTATAGAAGAACCATCAAATGGGAGACCAGCTTCTAGCATATCAGCAGTAACAGCACTCATTCTATAACTGATATGGTGCCAAGCACCTTTGATGTCTGTAAATCTAAAATCTACAAACTCTACTTCATTCTCTTCACAAAAAGTATAAAACTCTTTTACATTATTAACAAATTTACCCATTAAAACGCTCCTAAATTAATTTTTATCCTAATATTATAACCACTCAAAGGTTATTAATAGACTATTTTTTGCCTAAAAAGTAACCATTTGCCTATCTCTACCTTGAAAAGTAACAACTTGACTATAGCCTACCTCTTTGGCAATACTACAACACTGCTCATAACCAAAGCCCACTTGTGAGACGGCATGAGCGTCAGATGATAGAGTAATTGGTATATCCAAAGTATAAGCCTCTTCTAGCAAAGACCTAGATGGATATATCTCTCCTATAGGTTTGCGAAGTCCTGCACCATTTATCTCTAGTACCATATCCGATTGTTTGATAGCCTTTAGTGCCTCTTGTGCCAATACTCTCACATCTTGTGTAGGCATAAATTTAAACACCTTAATAAGGTCAAGATGTCCAACTATATCAAACTTACCACATATAGCCATATCTCTGATAGTATCAAAGTACGCTTCCCATATATCATCTATTGGTTTATCCCTCCATCCACCGATAAACTCTGGATTATCGAAGCTCCACTTGTCTATGAAGTGAACAGAACCGATTAGATAATCTACTTTGGCATCCAAGACTCTGCTATCCATGTGTCCTTTGAGATAATCCACTTCATATCCCATGAGTATCTCAATATCACCTTTATACTTCTGTTTGAGCTTCAATATATCCATAGTATAATCACTCATCTCATCAAACTTCAGACGATAGTGTTCATCAAAATCCATAGGAGCGTGTTCAGAAAACCCATAAATATCTATCCCCAACTCTATGGCTCGTTGGATATACTCTTCCATAGTTCCCTCTGCGTGATTGCATCTTGTGGTGTGATTGTGTAGGTCTATTCTCATCATCTACTCAGACTTATTGTGATTGATAAGTGCTAATGCGTGTCTAAGCTTTGGTATTGGTACACTTAGATTGAGTATCACTCTGATTATCGGCTCTTTGACTGTTGGCTGACGGATAGCACCTACCAAATATCCCTGTTCCATTAGTGCATCTTGTAGATATAGTGTATGCTTGTTCGATGGCATCTCTATTGGTACTATTAGGCTATAGAGTTCTATCCCCATATCTCTATATATCACGGCTTGTCGTTATGCTATTTGAGTTCTATATGACTCTATATTTTTGGCTATATGTTTTATATTGACAAGAGCCAATGCCGTATCAAACACAGATGGAGCAGTAGAATAGATGATAGGCTTCGCACGGTTTACCAAGAACGATACTATATGAGTAGATGCCAATATATAAGCTCCATAACTACCATAAGCCTTGCCTAGTGTTCCCATCTTGATATGTCTCTCATTGATTGTAATATCATAATGTTCAAATATCCCCAATAGATTTGCACCCAATACTCCTGCACTATGAGCCTCATCTACTATCAGTATGGCTTTGGTATCTTCTGCTATATCAAATATCTCTTTGGCACATAAATCACCACCCATAGAGTATATCCCCTCCACAGCTATAATCTGCCTATGAGCAGGATATTGAGATAGTTTCTCTCTCAAATCATCTATATCATTGTGAGCAAATTTGACCACTCTATCACCCAAAAGTCCAGAAGCCATCACACCTGATGCGTGATACTCCTCGTCCATAAAAAGCATATCACCCTTACGCACAAGAGACTCTATCAAAGCCATATTTGCCAAAAATCCAGACCCAACGACAAGACCCTCTTCAAAGCCATTGGATTTTGCCATACTTTTCTCAAATATACGATGTATAGGATGATAACCATTGACCAACATACTAGCCTTGGATGTCTTCGTCTCATACTCATTTACCAGTTTCACAGCCTTTTTGAACTGCTTTTTGTTGGTAGATAGTCCTAGATAATCATTTGAAGCCAAATCTTCCAATCTATCATCATAAAAATTTCTCTCTCTAAATCGCCCAGCTTTTTTGATAGCTTCCATCTCATTTTTGTACATTGATTTTATTCCTTTTATAATAAATCATCTATATTATCTTGAAAAACAAATTTACGATGGTATTCCAAATATTTTTCTCTATTTTCGGGATATATACGCATAGTGTTTTTTGCATTAGGATTAATATTTAATTTTTCCCATGTATAACTACTTAGTTGTGTTCCACATATTAAATTTCCATTATCTAAAAAAGTAATATATCCTTGGTCAAATAATTTATCATAGGTAGGAGATAAAGATAAGCCATTTAGATAATCTATTGCTTCATTTACTTTATTTTCATTAATACAAACTTGATAAGGCTTGATGTGACTTGCAATAAGTAATCTTTCATCTGATATTTTTGAGAAAGGACATTGTGGCATATAATCTAAAACTTTTGTCCTATACTTTTTTGCTCCTTCTCTTGAAGGTCTTTTTTTAGTCTCTTTTTTACTTGTTTTAACTATATCAGTTATACTCTCTGTAAGTTGAGGATGAACAATAGAGCGAAACTGATAATCTAAAAATACTCTAAAATAGAAAAGAGGTGTAGTCGAGATAGAACTATCAATAGGGATTAGTTTTAAGATAGAGAGATAAGAAATTTTTGGAAGAATTAATTTTCTCCATAAATCCCAAATATCTGAGTCTGAACGGATATAAGCTCTGTTGCCTTTTTTAGAGTCTAAAAAGTCTGATACATCATACAAAGGAAAAGAGATATTATTATCTTTAATAGATTGAATTTGACTTAGGTTTTTTTCAAAGTTTGAAGATATATCATTATTATAAACTTGTTCTTGCTCTTGATACTCAACTCGTGCATCATAGAGGTATTTTAAAAGGTTAGCTTTACTAAAAAAACAATCTTCTTGGATAATTTTATAAGTTCTTTTGCCATTAATTTTAACATCACCCCAATTATGATATTCAAAAAAACTTTTTAATTTATCACCATTTTTACCTGTATAACTTCCTACATATTTTCTAGCTTCACCATTTCCTTTAAAAATAGCCAATTTATTAGTTCGATGAATAAAACTATCTTCTGCTCTTAAATTTTGAATAGAATCAACAATATAATACTCTACTCCATCTATTTTTATTTTTTGAAAATTACTCATTTATATCTTCTCCAAATTTACTAATATCTATCTCTTTTAAAATAGCTATTAAAACATCAACAACTATGCTATTCCCTGCTTGTCTATACATTTGTGTATCACTAACTATTTGTTGAAATCCATCTCCAAATCCCATTAATCTTAAGCACTCTTTTGGAGTAAGTTTACGAATTCTACCTTTATTATG
>DAOVZV010000225.1 GCA_030634925.1 Sulfurovum sp. | reverse complement strand
TGGACAAAGATGTAGCTTATACTCTATACTCTGAAGCGAATATAGAAAAGAGACTATTGGGTTTGATTGATGTTATCAGTTCAGATATAGAATCAGCCAAAGTCCAAAGAGAGATAAGAAATAAAGTACACAGCAAGATAGAACAGACAAACAAAGAGTATTTTCTCAAAGAACAGCTCAAAGAGATACAGCAAGAACTAGGAGTAGATACCCAAAGAGAAGAGGAGATAGCCCTATTTCGTGAAAAGATAGAGGCTATCAAACCTCACCTAAAAGAGGATGCCTACAAAGAGATAAGCAAACAGCTCAACCGTTTTGCACGGATGCACCCAGACTCTGGAGATGCAAATGTACTTCAGACATATCTCGAATGGGTATTAGAGATACCATTTGGAACAATGAGCAAAAAGAGTCTATCGGTCAAAGATGTATCAGCAGAACTAGACAAAGACCACTTTTCATTGGAGAAACCAAAAGATAGAATTATAGAGTTTTTTTCTGTTCGTGAATTGGCTCAACTAAGAGGGATTAAAAACAAAGAAGCTACAGGTGTGATACTATGCTTCGTAGGACCTCCAGGAGTAGGTAAAACTTCTCTTGCCAACTCTATATCTACAGCTCTAGGCAGACCTCTTGTGCGTATTGCACTAGGAGGACTTGAAGATGTAAATGAACTCCGAGGACATAGACGAACTTATGTTGGAGCGATGCCAGGTAGATTGGTACAGGGACTTATTGAAGCCAAAAGTATGGACGCAGTTATTGTACTAGATGAGATAGACAAAATAGGACGAAGTATGAGGGGTGACCCAACAGCTGCGTTGCTAGAGATACTAGACCCTGAACAAAATAGCAAATATAGAGACTATTATCTCAACTTCAATATAGATTTGAGTCAATCTATATTTATCGCTACAGCCAATGATGTAGGAAGAATACCTCATGCATTGAGAGATAGGATGGAGTTTATAGGACTCAATTCATATACTCCAAGAGAGAAATTGGAGATAGCCAAACAGTATCTAATCCCTCAAGAACTCAAAAAACATGGTCTAAAAAGAAGAGAGTTTTCTATCACAGATAAATCACTCAAAATTCTTATAGATGAATATACAAGAGAAGCAGGAGTTAGAAATCTGCGTCGAAGTATAGCAGGACTTATGAGAAAAAGTGCAAGGGCATTATTAGAAGATAGTAAAAAAGATATAATCAGAATATCACAAAAGAACCTAGAAGAGTTTACAGACAAAAAGGTATTTGAAATATCTCTAATAGATGACTCTCCACAAGTAGGTATCGTAAATGGATTGGCTTGGACAGCAGTCGGTGGAGATGTACTTACTATAGAAGCTATCAAGATAAAAGGCAAAGGAGCTTTACAGCTTACAGGAAGTCTAGGTGATGTGATGAAAGAGTCTGTACGAATAGCACACTCTGTAGTCAAGATACTTATAGACAAAAAAGAGTTGGCTATATCACCATCTATCATACCACATAGTCAAAAAGAGAGAGAAGATAGGATAGAGATAGACCCTAGCGAAGTATATAAGAGATATGATTTACATATACATGTACCAGAAGGTGCTACTCCAAAAGATGGTCCTAGTGCAGGTATCGCTATGGTGAGTAGTATAGCATCTATACTATCCAATCAAAAGATAGACAATTCTATAGCTATGACAGGAGAAGTCACTCTCACAGGCAAAGTATTACCAATAGGTGGACTCAAAGAAAAGCTAATAGCTGCATATAAAGCAGGTGTAACAAAAGCTCTAATACCACAAAAAAACTACGAAAGAGACTTATCTGATATGCCTGATGAAGTAAAAGATAATATAAATATTATTGGTGTTTCTAATGTAAGTGAAGTATTGAAAGAGATATTTGTATAAGAAGTAGTAGTAGTTATTCCGTGATAATCACGGAATAACCAAACTATATAGCGTAACTTTTATGTAGTCCATTGAGTCATTTTAGTAAATAGACCCTCTTCTTTGATAGGTTTACGCAAGAAATCATTAGCTCCATTATCAAATACCTCAGTTTTACGAGTATCATCTGTCGATAAGACAATTACAGGTATATGAGCATTTGCTACATCTGAACGGAATATCTTTAAGAACTCTATACCATCAACAATAGGCATCATAATATCTAACAATATAAGATTTATAGATGGGTCTTGTTTCATTTTATCCAATGCATCAGACCCATTTTCTGCTTCTATAATATCACTTACATCAGCATTCTTTTTTAGAAGCGTCTGTAGTAATTTTCTGTTGATGAAATCATCATCAACAACTAGTACTTTTAATCCCATTTTTTATCCTCTATATTTATTGACAATATTTGCTATGTCTTCTTTTGATGGTGTTCCAGCAAGTGTTTCACCTTTTTGTACAGTATGTTCTTGTACATCTTTACCTGATGAAATTATAGCTACATTTTGAATAGTACTGCTTATAGTAGCCGTAATAAGATTAATATCTACAAATGCTAAGTCATATTTATTTGACTTTAGACTATTTTCCAATATACTCATATCAGTTATAATATCATACTCATATTTAAGGTTATCAAATACCTTAGCTAATACTCTTCTTTCTAATAAGAACTTTTTAGCAATAAGAATTTTCTTGACCTCTTTGGCTACAGGTTTTGGTGTAGCTTTTGGAGCAGGTTTTGCCACTGGTGCTGGTGTTTCTACTTTTGGAGTAGCTTTTGCTACAGGTGCTTTTGGTACAGGCTTTGGTTTAGATGCTGGTGCTTCTACCTTTGGCTCTTCTTTTACTACTGATTTTGGCTTCTTTTTAGGTTTAATTACTTTTGGTTTCTTCGGCTTTTTGACGACCTTATCTCCCAAGAATTTATTTAGGATATATAGAAGTTCTGTAGTCTCAATAGGTTTGGTAATATACTCATCCATACCCTCTCCTAAGAACCTCTCTCTATCACCTTTGAG
>DAOVZV010000226.1 GCA_030634925.1 Sulfurovum sp. | reverse complement strand
GTCCTGATACCTTCTGTTTTACTTTGATTGTACATCTCTCATAATAGTTTGGAGCATCCTCAAATCTATCTAGTTCATATAAAATATCATCTCTATAAATCTCATAAAGTTCACCTTTTATATTATGACTTTTTCTTGTTGTTCTGTTCAATAAATAAGGATAATTAGCATAATCTTCTTCAAACATATCAAATCTCTTTAGAGTTTTAGCTTTACACTTATATTTAGCTTTTTCTATAACATGATGATTATCAAAATTTCTCTTCAAACTACCATATATAAAGACTAACATTTTTTTTGGCTTTTTATTTTCAATCGTAAACTTATGATATTTTTGTATTGTTATATAACCTTTATTATGTAAATTTGTCATAACTTGATTAAATACTTTCTGATTAATACTATTATCTAAAAGGTTAGCAATATCACAATATAAATAAGTTCTTGATATATCAAAGCTATTGATAATTCTTATAAATTCTTTTTCAAACAACATTATGACTCCTTTTCAGTATTAATTCAATATAGCATATTTTAAATTAATACTATTTTAACAAAACTACACTATAGTTTTGTAATTATTATTATAAAGGTTTATAAATGGAAAACATTGATTTGATTATCATATTAACTACTGCTTTTTTGGGTGGTGTGGGACACTGTATTGGTATGTGTGGGGGTATTGTTGTAGCGTATTCATCTACCAAGATTGACCAAACTTCTAGTTATATTCAACAGACAGCTTCACATTTGGCTTATAATTTTGGTAGGGTTACTACCTATGCTATACTTGGTGCTATATTTGGATTTGTGGGACAAGTGGTAGCTTTTACTCCTACTACAAAGGGTGTATTATTTCTTATCACTGGTGTATTGATGATATTAGCTGGTCTTTCCCTGATAGGAAATATCAAATTTCTCAATTCAGCAGAGTGGTCTGTATCCAAATACTCTTGGTATCAAAATACTTTTCGCTCTCTTATGACTAGTAAATCTTATAAGAGTTTCTATCTTTTAGGTATGTTAAATGGTATTATTCCTTGTGGATTGGTATATTCATTTGCGATATTTGCAGCTAGTACGGCTAGTCCTTTGTATGGGGCTTTGGTGATGGCTTTGTTTGGATTGGCTACTATTCCTGCGTTGTTATTTTTGGGATTTGTGACCAAATTCTTACAAAAAGGTTCTTTGCGTGGGACAATGATGAAATTGGCATCTATCTTGGTAATATTGTATGGAGGTATGACTCTATATAAAGGTTACAACTTTATAGCTCACCCAGAAGTGATGAAAGCCAAAATGGATAAGATGCACGACACTAGTAATGGTCAAACTATGAAATGTGCCCCAGGGAAGTGTGGTTAGTCAAACCGACTCTTATAAGAACACTTCTGGCAAAGCTCTTCTATGGCTTTGCCACTTTTGAACCCTTTTATCATATCTGTAGCCCTATCGCTATGGAGTATATCTTTTAGGCTCTTTTTGTGTAGGTTTCCTAACTCTATAATACCATCACAATCTAGGCAACATGGGACTACTTCACCACTAGCTAGTATGGCTATATGTGAGTCTAATCCTTGGCAAGTGCCGTCTCCGTATATAGGATTATTTAGAGATGGCCATTGGAAGTATGTATCGAAGTGGATTAGTAATTTATAGTCTAATCTGATGGATTTGGGTCTATTGGTGTATATATCATCTATATTTAGAGTCGTATCAAATGCTATAGCTAATCTATCAAATAGTCTCTTGTTAAACTCTCTCTCACTCATACTCTCATCCAAATTCCATACTCTTAGATTGATAAACATCTCCTCTTTTCTATCTAGTTTGGCTTGACATAGTGATAGTATTGGAGTGATATACTGCTCAAATGTTATAGTAGAGTCATTTTTATTATAGCTATTTAGAGAGATATTTATCTGCTTGATAGCTGGATGAAATAGAGTATTGTAAGTATGCTTTTTGAGAAAGTATCCACTTGTAGTTATGAGGGCTTTTAGATTGTATTTGTGTATAATATCGAGATAATCAGATAGATTGGACTGTGTAAGTGGGTCACCTACTACATGACACGCTATTTCTGTCGTATAATCTTTGGCTTGTATGATAATAGACTCGAAAAACTCCAAATCCATATCCAACGATGGCAAGGATTTGGTGGGGCAGAAGCTACAAGAGAGTCCACATACATTTGTAATCTCTATATAGACTCTATAGAATTTCATATATAGATTATTTCATACATTTAGACAAGTCTATGATATTTTTGGCACGATTAACACAAGCTATACGAGACTCCAAATGTATTATCTCATCTTCTATCTTGTCTAGTAGTTTCTCTTTTCTCTTCTTGTCCCAAAGTATGATATAGTCATCCTCTTGTGTACCAGATTGAGACTTCATTCTACTGAACTCTTCTATACATTGATTGGCTGTAAATGGGTCTTCTCCTACTTGTAGGCACTCTCTTGTCTTTTTCATAGATACCAATAGTTTTGGCAAGAACTCTTTTTGTTTTTTGTATATATTTCTGCTAATATAATTGATGAAGTTCTCTTTGTCTTCTATATTTTTGGCATCATTTAGCTTCTCTGCTGATGTCTTTAGTATAGTACATAAATTTTCTGTTTTGTATATATTTTTGGTCTTTAGATTATCCTTGAATAGTGCAAATTTATGTATAGGATAATCAGGTAATATCATAGTATTTTCTGATTTATTGATGTCAAAATTTATCTGTGTGGCTACTTTTACATAAGATATATTAGATAGATTTGACTCTAGTTTGAGAAGTATTCCTTTGTATATACATTTGGTAATTCCTCCACCTTCCCATATATCACACTCCAGACCTGCTACTGTGTCTTTGCCACCTTTTACTAGACAAGCACTCTCATCTCTTTTGTTCTGTTCTGTGATTTTTATTTTTCTCTCTAGTAGCTGTTTATTTAAGAAATC
>DAOVZV010000160.1 GCA_030634925.1 Sulfurovum sp. | reverse complement strand
GTATGATAGCCCATCAGTGGAGACAACCTCTAACTGCTATATCTGCTACTAGTGCCAAGATGGAGATGAAAGCTATACTAGGTAAAAATGATAAAGATACAATCATAAAAGACTCTCAAAATATATCTAAATACTCCAAGCATTTATCAAATACTATTGATGATTTCAGAAATTTCTTCAAACCAAACAAAAATAGAGAAGAGACATCTTTTGATGTAGTTACAAAAGAGGTCTTGTGTATCATAGAGACATCTATAAAGAACAAAAATATTACTATAATCAACTATATAGATAATAATGATAAGTTTTATACTTATGCCAATGAACTAAAGCAAGTAATACTAAATCTAATCAAAAATGCAGAAGATGCCTTGATAGAAAACCGTACAAAAGAGCCTTATATCAAGATAGAGACATATAAAAAGAATAATAATTTAGTCCTATCTATAAGTGATAATGCAGGTGGTATTCATGATGATATAATAGACAAAATCTTTGACCCATATTTCTCTACCAAAAAAGATAAAAATGGCACAGGATTAGGATTGTATATGTCAAAGACTATCATAGAGGAACACTGTAAAGGAGTATTGAGTGTATCAAATGGTGAAGATGGAGCTATATTTAATATAATATTGTTTGAGGAGAATATAAAATAATATGAGACAACACCAAAATAGAAATAGAATGATAATAATATTTGAGGTTATATCTTTTATAATTTTATTTATAATATTAAGTCGTATGTATGCTCTCCAAAATGAACTATATATATATTCAAAAGAGAAGAGTAATATGATAAAACTAGCTGATAGGCTAAGACATAGTTCAGATGATTTGACACATTTTGCTAGGACTTATGTAGTGACACTAGACAAAGTTTTTTTGGAAAGATATAAAAAAGTTCTGGATATACGAGATGGAAAAGTACCTAGACCCAAAAGATACAATGGAATATATTGGGATTTGAAAAAGAGTGTAAGAGAAAATAGGTATCCAAATAGTAAAAGTATCTCTTTAAAAAAGCTAATAAGTCAGCTACCCTACTCCAAAGAGGAGATAGATAAACTCTATGAATCAGAAAAAGAGTCAAATAATTTGGCTATTATAGAACAGTTGGCATTTGATATAATAGAGGATGATGTATATTTTCAATCTGATGCGATAGAGTCACTTCACGATAATTTCTATTATAAAAGTAAACATAGTATTATGAACCCTTTAGATGAGTTTATAACACTACTTGAAGATAGAACCCATAAAGAATTAAAAGATATAAGAGATAAACTTAGTCTAAATTTTGTATTTTTATTGATTATATTTATCATAATAATAGTTGGTAACTTTATTGTATTTAATACAATCAAAGATATACTCAACAAAATAATAAAAGATAAGACCAAAAAACTAGTCATTACCAATAATAAACTAAGAAAAACACAAGAAGATATAAAAAACATCAATAAAAACCTACAAATAGAGATAGATGAAGCTATAATTATAAATCAACAACAGCAATCTTTTATACACAATCAATCCAGACTAGCCCAAATGGGAGAGATGCTAAGTATGATAGCCCACCAATGGAGGCAACCTTTGACTGCTATTTCTGCTACTAGTTCGACGATAGAGATGAAAGCAAGAATAGGTAGAATAGATACTCCAAATATCATAGAACAGTCCCAAAAGATAAGTCAATATGCTCAACATCTATCACATACTATAGATGATTTTAGGGATTTCTTCAAGCCAAACAAAAATAGACAAGAGGCATCTTTTGAGACTATAATAGATAGTGTTTTACATATAATAGAAGTCTCTATCAAAAACAAAAATATAACTATTATAAAAAAGATAGATAGTAGAGATAAGTTTTATACTTATGCCAATGAACTAAAGCAAGTGATACTAAATCTCATCAAAAATGCAGAAGATGCCTTGATAGATAATCATATCAAAGAGCCTTATATCAAGATAGAGATACTTACCAAAGGTGATGATTTTTTACTTAGAATAAGAGACAATGCAGGAGGTATTCCTCATAGTATAAGAGACAAAATATTTGACCCATATTTCTCTACCAAAAAAGAGAAAAACGGTACAGGATTGGGATTGTATATGTCAAAGACCATCATAGAAGAGCATTGTAAAGGTGAACTATTGGTATCCAATGATACAGATGGTGCTGTATTTACTATAATACTAAAAGGGAAAGAGACTATGAAGATATGACAGAAGAATATTTAATACTAAAAAGAAAAATGATAGTAATCTTACTAGGGATATTTATATCATTTGGAGCTATTATAATATTTTATCAATATATGATGACAAAAGATAATTTTGATAAAAATATAAAATCACTAGATGACCATATTCATAGTACATTTGATATGTTTTTGAAGCAGTTAGAAGATGACTTGTCTATGAAAAGCCTTGATATAACTGAACTATACACAGTCAAAAATAGCTTTGACAAGCAAGATAGAGAAGAGTTATACAAAATATCAAAACCATTATATGACAAGATGATAAGCCAAAATGCTTATATCAAGATAATGACATTTAGGCTAAGTGATAGTAGTGCCTTTTTGAGAATTCACAAACCAGAGATGTTTGGAGACGAGATATATATCACAGGTGAGTTTTATATTTATAGCAATAGACTTCAAAAAGCTCATCACGGATTTGAAGTTGGTAAACTAGCGATGTCATACAGGATAGTAACTCCTATAAGTTATAATGGTAAGCATATTGGAGTTTTGGAGATAGGTATAGACCCTCCCTATACAATAAATATTTTGACGAAATATCTCTAAATAAAATGTGCTTTTTTGGTAAAAAAAAGTGACTTATTGTATATATCAGATGATATGAGGAAGCATAGTATTGGTGATTTTATACTAGTTAGTGGAGATGATTTATTTAAGATGAATATCAAAGATATAGATTTTAGTAGAAGAGATAATAATATAATAGAGTATAAAGACAAAAGATACCTACTAGATTATGATATAAAGATAAAAAATCACAAAAAAGAGATGTCTGCAAAGATACTATTTACATTTGATATAGATAACCACCTAAATCAACTAAATCAATTAGTCAAAGACAATATAATCAATATGTCTATATTGTTTATACTTCTTATGGTACTTATCAATTATCTAATCAATCACTTCTCTTTGCTTACAAATAATCTAAATATCAAATTATCAAAAAAGAGCAAAGAACTAGAACTACTCAATCTATCTCTAAGAGAAAATATAGAAAATGAGGTAGAAAAAAATAGAAAAAAAGACCAACAACTGATAGAACAATCCAGACTAGCCCAAATGGGAGAGATGCTAAGTATGATAGCCCATCAATGGAGACAACCACTGACTGCTATCTCTGCTACGAGTGCTAGTATAGAGATGAAGGCTTTATTGGGTAAAACTGATAATAATACTATATTGAAACAAGCTAAAAATATATCCAAGTACTCTCAACACCTTAGCCAAACTATCAATGACTTCAAAGACTTTTTCAAGCATGAGAAAGAGTTATCTTATACATCTTATGATGATATAATATCAGAAGTACTCAATATAGTCCAAATATCTATAGAGAGTAAAGGTATATCAATCACACAAAATATCACTACAGACAAAAAGGTAAAAACATATCACAATGAAGTCAAGCAAGTGCTACTAAATCTCGTCAAAAATGCTGAAGATATTCTTTTGGAACAAGATATAGAAAATCCATATATTGATATATCTACTTTCTATGATAATGGTTATCTAACACTTCAAGTCAAAGATAATGCAGGTGGTATCCCACAAAATATAGTACACAAGATATTTAATCCATATTTCTCTACCAAAAAAGAGAAAAATGGTACAGGATTAGGATTATATATGTCAAAGACCATCATAGAAGACCATTGCAAAGGTAATTTATCTGCGTCAAATGATAAAGATGGGGCTGTATTTACTATAAAGTTAAATGAAAATGTATTTGAGGATGAGATATGAATAAAATAGATATTAAGTATATATTTGTTCTTATATTTGT
>DAOVZV010000201.1 GCA_030634925.1 Sulfurovum sp. | reverse complement strand
GATATAAACAGTGAAATGAATGCATTCTTTATCATTGCCGGATTAAATGCAACATATAGTTTTTTTGATATAGATTTAGCAATTGCAGATAGTCATTTACTATCCGGCGATTTTAGGAAACAAACAATTGTAAAATTCACTTTAGGATTTCATTTATAGACAATAGCTAATAAAAACTGCCGAAAAATTTGAGGAATAACGCCATATAATTATTACAAAAAGAGTTATCACATTTGTGGTAACTCTTTTTTTATTCCAAATTATAAAAGATAAGGTGCGGGATATTTCTTCCCATGCGCATTTCCCCTTGCTTCAAACGTGCTGCTAATGTTATATTGAGATCAATAATTGTTAAATAACAAAAGGAGGCAAGTAATGAGAAAAATAATATTACTATTGATAGCTACCGTATATCTATCAGCAGGACAATATGACAAGGTCAAGATTACACCAGAGATGTCATATATATATGTGTATCATAAAGGTAAAGCCGTCAAAGTACATAGGATACAAGATATAAAGCACAAGCTAACTGGTGAATATGCCAAGATATATAGACCAGGTAGAGATATTCAACCTATCAAAGTACATCCTAAAGTAGATAGTATAGCAGAGATAGAGCTACTACATTTTATGAAAGATAAAGGAAACACAGGTAAAGGAATATTAGTAGATTTGAGGACTAAAGAGATGTATAAAAAAGAGTCTATTCCATCTGCTGTAAGTATTCCATTTAAGGTAAAAGACAATCCTGAAAAGATGGCAAAAGTTATGAAAATATTTGGTGCAGTTGTAGCAAATGATGGTTCATGGGATATGAGAAATGCAATGGAGATAGTATTTTATTGTAATGGATTATGGTGTGATAAACCACCACGATTTATAGAGATATTTTTGGAGTTAGGTTATCCTGCTGATAAGATAGCATTCTATAGAGGTGGTTTCCAAATGTGGAAAATATTGGGCTTTACTACAGTCACAAATAAATAAGGATAAACAATGAAAAAAATATCAGAAAACTTAGCAATAATGATAATTATATCTCTATCTATGTCTATTTTGTATCTAATCATACAATACAATCTAATAGATGATGATAGTGTATATACTAAAGTAGTAAAAAATCAAACTAATCCAGAGGTCAAAGAGGAGAAAAAAGTAACTAAAGCATCAAACTACCTAGAAAACCTAGAGGGATATACTGATGTAGATGTGAAAGTAGATGCCAAGATAGAAGATGATAATGTAAATAAAGTATCTATCGTATCTGAATCAAATATCAATGAGATTGAACTAAACAAAGTAGTCGATAGCAAAGATGGTACAAAAGCAGATGAAGTAGGAAAAGCATTAGATAATCTAATGGATGACCTATAGGACTTAAAGTCCTATAGCATCTCTAACTTTTGCCATTTTAATATCAGCTATATCTCTTGCTTTTTTTGCACCCATAGATAGTATATCGTTTACTTCGTCTATATGGTCGATATAGTAGGCTCTCTTTTCTCGAGCCTCACCCAACTCTTCCCAAATCAACTCTTTGAGATACTTTTTGAAATGACCATAACCCTCTTTTCCACTGCTGTATCTATCTTGTAACTCTAGCTTTTGTTCATTGTCCAAAAATAGTGAAGCCAAACTATATGTATGGTCATTCTCATAATCTATAGGCTCTCCAAAAGGAGTAGAAGATGACAAGATTTTGTTACATCTCTTTTGTAAAGGCTTCTCATCCATAAATAGCTCAATAGTATTATCATAGCTTTTGCTCATCTTCTGTCCATCAATCCCCACGATAGTTGCTACCTCTTCTTGAACTATATGCTCAGGTAGTGTAAAGACATCTCCATATTCATTGTTAAATTTGATAGCTATATCTCGCGTCATCTCTACATGTTGGATTTGGTCTTTTCCTACAGGAACTTTCTGCGTATCAAGCATCAATATATCACTAGCCATCAACACAGGATATGAAAATAGTGCATGACTAGCCGATATTCCTTTGGCTACTTTATCTTTGTAGCTATGAGCTCTCTCTAGCAGACCCATTGGTGTAAATTTGGATAGTATCCAGTATAGTTCTAAGACCTGAGGCATATCACTTTGTACCCAAAATATAGTTTTGTTTGGGTCTATTCCTATAGAGAGATAATCAATAGTAGCATCTATGGTATATTGCTTTAAAGTCTTTGCATCTTTTGAAGATGTCAAAGAGTGATAATTGGCTATAAAAGTAAAAAGCTCATGCTCCTCTTGAAGCTCAACCATAGGCTTCATAGCTCCAAAATAATTCCCAATATGTAGCTTCCCTGAAGCTTGTATTCCTGTAAGTACACGCATAATAACATCCTAAATTTATTTTAAGAGATTATATCAGATTAGAGTTAAAAGATTATTCTTTGATTTACAAATTAATTTTTATGATACCTAATAACTATTTATGATAAAATATCATCTATTTTTAAAGGAGAATATTTTTATGAAATATATATTAGGATTTTTAGTTATTTGGCTATTGGCAGGATGTACCTTGTCACCAAAACCTCTAGGAGATGAGGCAAAGACAAATTTTGTCAATGGAAATATCATCTGTGCAAAGCAGATAGATATTTTGCAAATATCCATCAATGGAGCGAAACCTCCCAAAAAGGCTTTTGACTTTTCTATAAAAAAGCTCAAAAAATATACAACAAATAATGTCATCATTCACAAGAGTATCAATCTAACTATAGAAGAGTCCAAGATAAATAAATTTATTCACAATTACGGACATAGTAGAGGAATGGATTATCTAAATGACAAAAATAAAGGGATACTAAAAGAGGCACTAGAGACTTTGCCAAAGAATGATACAAGCTTTATTATGATTTATACACCCAAGTTGTCATCTCTAAATAATCCAAATAAACGCTCAAGAGGAATAGCCTTTTACAATAGTTATGATTACAAAGTAGTAGCATATAACCAAACTAGCATAAGCGATGCACCAGTCATCACAGATATTCAGTCATGGAAGATAGTACTCACTCACGAACTAGGTCATCATTTTGGAGTACCTGCACAAAACACACACAACAAAGCAGGTCACTGTACGAGCAGAGAGTGTATTATGTACTCCAAACCTGATTGGCAATCGGTAGTATCTGTGATTTTCAAAGGTATGCCTTATGACTTTTGCAAACTATGCAAAGAGGAACTGCAAGAAGCCAAAAATCGTTGTGGAGCAATAGCTATATGAGACATATATTCATAATATTGATACTATTATCACAAATCAAAGCACTAGATACAGAAAAAACAGGAGATACACTCCAAATCCTAATACCAACTATAGGATACTCTACAGCACTATAT
>DAOVZV010000047.1 GCA_030634925.1 Sulfurovum sp. | reverse complement strand
TACAAAGTTTACACTCACTAGAAGCATCTTCAAAGTCTCTCAAAAGCTTCTCTACAGTAGCTACCTCAAAGTGATATTTAGAAAATTCATATTCACTTTCTTTGTGTACATCTGCGTAAGTTGTGACTTGTCCCTCATGCTCATTCCACACAATATCAAAGACAGATTCCACACCTTGCAGATACATCGCTAGTCTCTCTGTACCATAAGTAATCTCCACAGCCACAGGGTCACAAGCGATGCCTCCGACTTGTTGAAAATAGGTAAATTGTGTCACTTCCATACCATCAAGCCATACTTCCCAACCAAGTCCCCACGCACCAAGTGTTGGACTTTCCCAGTTGTCTTCTACAAAACGAATATCATGTTCTTGCAAGTTTAATCCCAAGTATTCCAAAGACTTCAAATAAAGCTCTTGAATATTGTCAGGCGATGGTTTGATAAGGGCTTGAAATTGATAATACGCTCCCAATCTATTGGGGTTCTCACCATAACGCCCATCAGTAGGACGACGAGACGGTGCAACATAAGCCGTAGACCAAGGCTTAGAATCAAGACTTCGCAAAAGCGTCGCAGGATGAAAAGTCCCTGCACCAGCTGGAATATCATAAGGTTGTACAATATTACAGCCCTCATTTGTCCAGTATTCTTGTAGTTTTAGTAGTATTTGGCTGAATGTTAGCATTTTAGTTCCTTGTAAAAGTTCTTTTGAAATTGCTTTGTAAAGAAATTTACATTATCTGTAAAAACTTTCTTTACGAAACCATTTTTTTCATATTTCTCTAAATTAAACTGTATTTTTCCTTTTTCAATACCACATTTATATCTATCTCTAGGTTCAATACATTTTTTATACACTACACAATAGACAAAATCATATTTATTTACTTGAATATTAAGTTTTTGAAAAAGTTTCACTAATTCATTTTTCCCACTTAATAATTTATCTTGAATCTCAGAATTACTTATTTGGCTAGGTTTTTGATTTTTAAATTCTATACAAAAGAGTAAATTATTATAAATATATAGAGTATCAAATGATTTTGGTCTTATATTACTATCAGGATATTTAAATTCAATAATTTTATCAAAATTGATTACATTTTGACTTTCATCGCTACATAAATATAAATTATTATTGTCATCAAAGCTAGTTTCTTTAAAGGTACTGTTATGTTTAATATACTCTTTTATGAACCGATTAACATCAGCCATTGATTAACTTCTCCATACCTTGACTATCCATCTCGTCAAATACATCAAATGGTTCTGAAAGCTTTTCAAATATTTTAGCAAGGGTTTCAGAGTTACTATCATTTTCTTTTTTAATATAACCATCTTCTGCCAAATAAAAATCTGAATTTACTTTTTCTAGTTCTGCATATCTTTGTAATGCCTCAATCATATAAGGACTATGAGAGTTCACAACGATTTTCACACCATTCTTCACAAGTTCTACAATAACCTTAGCCATCTCTAATTGCCATTTTGGGTGTAAATGTACTTCTGGTTCATCTAAGATTAAAACCATATTTTCATTTAAATAATTGTTTTGAGAAAGCACTTGAAAAAGACCAAAATATTTAATACCTGTAGCAGTATTTACTAAGTTTATTTTTTGACCATTTTTATCAAAATAATAATGACCCATTTCATCTTTTTTAAATTCTCCACCCATTAAGTTAGTCGTTTTATCTTTAATATCAAAGCCATTAGAAGCATTTTTAATATGAAGTTTAAAGTTTAAAGCTTTCATCAAATAGGGATAATCTAATTCTATTCTCATTTGAGATTCTATTTGAGCTATATCTCTAAAAAAATCTGTAAAATTCCATACTAATGGTGTTTCAATTACTATAGGATTAATGTTTAGTATATATTCCGATGGAGAGTCAAAACTCGCACCTTGCTTTCTAAATTTAGTTCTAAACTTTTCATTCTTATTCCAAAAAATAATTAAAGAGTCATTATTTACTTGATTGTTAAAAAGTAACTTTGTGTAATTTATAATGGATGAAGAGGGTCTCATATTTGAAGATTTGTCTAAAATTGATTTTAATATCATAAACAAAGCCTTACCAACCGTACTCTTTCCTGTATCATTTTCCCCAGCAATCACAGTCAAGCCGTCTATTTTCACAGAGGCTTCTTTTATCATTCCGATATTTTTTAACTCTAATTGCATGGGGTTTCCTTTTAAAGTATTACTTCAATTTCTGATGAATCTAGCTCTACTTTTTTGGCTTTGCTTATTCTGTCTTCTTTAAGCTTGATTTGTAGCTCTTCATCGCTTAGTGCCATAATTTGAATAGCCAAATACGCTGCGTTTACAGCCCCTGCTTTACCGATTGCTAGAGTTCCTACTGGCATTCCTGCTGGCATCATCACTGTTGAGAAAAGTGCATCTTCTCCTCTAAGTGGTCCACTCTCCATCGGTACACCCAAGATTGGTTTGGTTGTACTCGCTGCCAATGCTCCTGCTAGGTGTGCTGCCATTCCTGCTGCTGCTATGAATACTTGTGCGCCTTTTGCTTCTGCTTCTTTGATGTACTTTTTGGTTCTTTCAGGACTTCTGTGTGCTGATGATATGATAAGCTCATACGGTACGCCAAATTTTTCTAGCGTAGCTCCACACTCTTGCATGATGCCATAGTCACTTTTACTACCCATTACGATTGATACAAATTTCATTTTATTTCCTTTGGAGTCTCTATCTATTTTAGAGATTAATATTTTGTGGTATTTTAGCCTATTTGAGGTAAAATATATCTAAAAATACTACTACTCACCTAGCTCATCTATCCAAACTTCTACATCTGCGTCACTTGCCATCTTCCAGTCTGCTCTTGGACTTAGTGATATTGTACCTACTTTTGGTCCATCTGGCATACATGAGCGTTTGAACTGTTGGGTAAAAAACCGTCTTAGGAATAGTTTGAGGGTTTTGGTGATTGTCTCTTTGGTGTATTCATCTCCAAATGCTATTTGGGCTAAGTGTCTTATTTTGGTAGGTTTTGCTCCATATTTGATGAAGTGATACAAAAAGAAATCATGTAGCTGATATGAGCCTAATATATCTTCTGTTTTTTGGGTTATTTCATCCTCTTTGTGTGGTAGCAGTTCGGGACTTATGGGAGTATCTAGTATATCGTCGATGATATGTGCTATGTCTCTATTGGATTTGAAATACTCTATGACATACTGTATCAGAGTCTTTGGGATACCACAGTTGAGGGCATACATACTCATGTGGTCACCATTGTATGTGTTCCATCCCAAGGCTATCTCACTTAGGTCTCCTGTACCGATGACCAATCCACCCTCTTTGTTGGCTATATTCATTAGGATTGATGTGCGTGTTCTCGCTTGTACATTTTCATAAGTTATGCAATGTTGGTCTTTGTCGTGTTCTATGGCTTCAAATTTTTGTAGGGAAAGCTCTGTAATATCTACAGTTTTGAGTGTCACTCCCAAAGCATCACATAACTCTATGGCATTTGATTTGGTTCTGCTTGTCGTCCCAAATCCTGGCATAGTGATAGCTATAATATCAGATACATTCCATCCCATCATCTCAAATGCTTTGTGTGTAGAGAGTAGTGCCAAAGTGGAGTCCAATCCTCCTGAAATACCGATAACTGCTTTTGATATATGTGCGTGAGTCATCCTCTTGATGAGTGCATGAGTCTGTATCATTACTATCTCTTCGCAATGGTGCTTTTTGTCTGCATACCTAGATGGTACAAATGGAGTAGGATTGATAAATCTATCTATCTTTGATATTTGTGGTATTTTGCCTACTTTTATACTTTTGGTCTTTTTGCGTCGTCCATCACCATAGCTAGATTCATTGAGTCGAAGCCAACGCAAACGCTCCAAATCTACATCTGCTATGATGAGACTACTCCCTAGTAAAAAACGCTCATTTTGTGCAATAGTAGAACCATATTCACTGATAATACAATGTCCACCAAAGACTGTATCGGTAGTAGATTCTCCTACTCCTGCTGAGCTATAGACATACGCACTCATACATCTAGCACTCTGCGTACGCACCAACTCTTCTCTATATTGATGTTTACCTATTAGCTCATTACTAGCACTTAGATTAAACAGTAGATTTGCTCCATTATTTGCTATATTGTTACTAGGAGGAGTCACAGCCCAAAGGTCTTCACATATCTCTATTCCAAATGTCATATTGGAGTTATCCACAAACAACAAATCAACACCAAAGGCTACCTCAATACCCAAAACCTCTGTATATGTCCGTACAATATCCCTACCAGAGACAAACTGCCTCTTCTCATAAAACTCTTTCTTGTTTGGGAGATATGATTTGGGAATAATACCCAACATCTTACCATTTTGGATAACCACAGCACAATTATAAAGTCTATCAGATTCTAGTAGTGCCAAACCGATAATAGCTATAGTACTTATATCTTTTGTCTCTTCTAATATATAAGCCAAAGCATCATTTTGTGCATCCATCAGAGTCTGATTGAGGAGTAAATCACTAGCAGTATAACTACTCAAAGTAAGCTCACCAAATACTACAACTCCCACTTCTTTTCTATAGGCTTGATTGATTAAATCCAATACCTCTTTGGCATTTTTTTGTGGATTGGCAACAGTAGTTTGATTGAGAGCAGAAGCAACACGATAGTATCCATACATAGTCTTCCTTTGTGGATGATATTATTGATTTTTGGCAAGTCTATCATAAAGATTGTTAAATAAAGATAAGATAATGAAGTTGTAAATAGGAGGGATATATAAAAATAAGAAGCCCAAAAAATGGGCAAGGCTAAGAAGATTTTACTTTCTTCTAAGCTCTTTAATTCTAGCTGCTTTACCTTTTAGTTCTCTTAGATAGAATAGTTTAGCTCTTCTAATTCTACCTCTTCTAAGTACTGTGATACTTTCGATACTTGCAGAGTATAGTGGGAAAATTCTCTCTACACCTACAGAGTTTGCACCGATTTTTCTTACCATAAATGTACGACCTGTACCTTCACCTCTGATAGCGATACATAGACCCTCAAAGTTTTGTACTCTTGTCTTTTCACCCTCTTTGATATTTACAGCTACTTTTAGAGTATCACCAGCTCTAAATGTAGGTACTGCTTTACTCTCTGTTTGTGCTTGTTCAAAGCTATCAATATATTTATTTCTCATGGTTATACCTTTTTGTATAAATCTGGGCGAAAATACTTTGTTTTACACAAAGCCAACCCTCTTTTTAAGTCCGTGATTTTACTATGATTACCCTTTAAGAACTCTGAAACTACCTCTTCGTCCTCATAAATCTTGGGTTTTGTAAATGATGGAGCTTCAAGCAGTGACTCCTCAAAGCTCTCTATGCTCAATGAGTCACTATTGCCCAATACTCCATCTACATTTCTACTAATAGCATCACAAACCACCATACTAGCCAACTCTCCACCAGTCAAGATAAAATCGCCAATAGAAAACAGCTCATCAGCAGACTGCTCTATCACTCTCTCATCTATTCCCTCATATCGTCCACTTACAAAGACTATATGACTCTTCTTTGCCAATCTTTTAGCATCGTTTTGTACAAATGGCTTGGCTACAGGAGAGAGAAATATAACATAAGCATCCTCACTACTCTCTTTGATACTATTGATAGTATCCAAAAGAGGTTGAGGAGTCATAAGCATACCTGCTCCACCACCAACCATCGGTGCATCTACCCTATTGTGCTTATCTGTGGTAAACTCTCTAGGGTTATAAAAATCTATCTCTATCTTGTCATCATCAATAGCTCGACGCAGAATACTATCACCAAAATAACCATCTATAATATTGGGAAATAGAGTTACAAAAGAGAACTTCAAGCTAACTAGCCTCTAAAATATCTCTAGCATCTTTGGTAAATACCAACTTCTCTGATATATCCGAACTAATAACATAACGGTCAATATATGGAACCAAAAAACTCTTTGGAAGTCCATCTTCGACTAGCTTGTCATCAGTTTTGATACATAGATAATCAGTATCACCCATCCTTTGGACATCTTCTATTAGACCCAATATATCATCATCTTGCTTGATACTACAACCTATAATATCAAACCAAAAGTGTTGTCCCTCTTTGAGATTGCAACTATTTTTGGTATCTACTTCATCAGCAAATATCTTGATATTTGTAAGCCTCTTTGCAGAATCAATACTCTCATATCCTACAAAACGGATAATCCCTCTAATAGGATTGATATCAGCAATAGTCAATTCTCCACGATTGGTAGAGTAACTATTTCCTACTTCAAACTGTTCTGGAAAATCTGTATGAAGATGAAACTTAAGGTCACCCCAAAGTCCAATAGTTCGTCCTATCTGAGCGATAAGTGCTTTATCTTCTGACATCTATTCTTTTGCTTTTACATTGACACGATAATTCTTACCACCTTTGGCTTTACATCCAGAGATAACAGTCTTGATAGAGTTTATCATTCTACCCTCTTTGCCGATAAGCTTACCTATATCTTCACTATTGGCAAAGAGTCTTATCTCATCAAACCCTTCATCAATCTCTATTATCTCTATCGAAATATCTTCGGGATTATTCACCAAAAGCTTGGTATATGAGTATAAGAATTCTTCTACCATAATGACTATTTCTTACCTGCTATTCTAGCTACAGTTGGACTCATTTGAGCACCAACACTAATCCAATAGTTCAATCTCTCTTCATCAAGAGTCAAATCTTTGTTTACAGATACTGGGTTATAATGTCCAATAGACTCAATCCAACCACCATCTCTTCTTTTTCTGCTATCTGTAACTACTATTCTATAAAAAGGCTTCTTTTTTCTACCCATTCTTGTCATTCTAATCATTGTCATATTAATCCTTTGGTTTGTTGTGTTTTAGTATCATATATCTGAGGAGAGCTATACGATATAGAAACAAGTCCTGACAACTACTTTTTAATGACTAAAGCACTCATCAACACTTTTGGGATAGAACTATACCATAAAAATACTGAATTTTTCTTTATGGTATTGATGGGTTTTATATTACTACCTAGGAATCCCTGCCATTCCTCCACCTTGCATCTGTGCCATCATATCTTGCATCTGTTTCATACCATTTTTACCTGACATCTTTTTTGCCATTTTAGATGCATTCTTGAACTGTTTGAGTACACGATTGACATTTGTAGGGTTTAATCCTGCTCCTATTGCTAGTCTGCGTTTACGCATATTGTTTAGTAGGTCTGGATTTTC
>DAOVZV010000204.1 GCA_030634925.1 Sulfurovum sp. | reverse complement strand
GTATAGTGGAGTAATCTCTATATTGGCATCTGTGGGTGATTGGACTAATAGATATATAGAGTCTATTGGTGTGGGGGAGTATGTAAAATTCTCAACTTTTTGTCCCAAGGGTAGAGGTTTTCTGTATGGTCTGGCAAATGGGTATGAGGGGATGGCGTAGTATATATTGTCTATTATCTCAATTCCAATAGTATCATCAGACAACATATTGTGTCCTTTTGATAAGAAATAGTTTGCTAATGTTGATTTGCCTCCACAAGATAGGGCTGAAAATAGTATAGCTTTGTTTTTTATCTCTATGGTGGATACATGGAGCATATTATATTTTTTTGATAGTTCAAATATCATGGGTAAAAATGTATGAAGTATCCAAAATTGTAGCTTTTGGTCTGTGTAGTTTTGTTTGGGAATATATGATATGGTTTTGTCACTCCATATCAGTATCAATTCATCTCTAATCTCTAATCCCCAAGACTTATCTTTGTCGTAACGATAATAACAAATCTCTCCAAAGTTAAGTGGTATCCAGTCACTCTTTTGCATATATTTTATATCTTTGTACCATTTTTTGATGATTATATTTTCTAGTGTTTGAGATGGAGTATCACCTTCAAATATGATATTGTGATTAAATGCTATCAAATATCATATTCGCTTGAAGAAATCAGGAGGGCCAGATGGACCACCTGTACCATCTGCTTTTGCACTTATTGGTTTGATTAATGCACCTAGAGAGACAATGACAGGAGCAGAGTATATAGCCTTTTTGAGAAACTTCCGTCGGTCTGTGGGTATATCTTTTTTGTCTTTTTTTATATTTTTCATGGTTGTTCCTTTTTTATCTATTATATCATAATCCCATTATCCAAACTCCACCAATCCTCAAATACAGCGTCATAAAATGGCTTTGTTACAGAGTCAAAGCTATCTATATCTTCATATATATTGACACACCAGTCAAACTCTATATCTGAATATTTGAGCAGATTTATAGAGAGTAAAGTATCATTGATACAACCCAAACGGCTAGGAGTAACTAGCAGTATCTTTGAGTCTAGTTTCTTGGCTAAATCTATCATCATAAAATCTCTGCTAATAGGGACAAGCAACCCTCCTGCTCCCTCTACTAATAGTATATCACATAGTTGGCTAAGTTCATTATATCTCTTGATGATATGGTCTATATCTATGATACCTTTTGTATCAGCACAAAATGGAGCAGAGGGTAGGGGGAATGTATATGCTGTAATATCTAGTGGTGTAAACTCTTGAAATAGTGGATTTACCTCTTTGATGGCATTTAGAAGTAGTGTGGCATCTTGTGGGTTGTCTGTGACTCCTGTCTCTATTGGCTTGAACGCTCCTACTCTCAATCCTCTACTTGCAAAGTGTTTTATGAGTTTGAGAGTTGTGTATGTTTTGCCTACATTTGTACCTGTAGCAGATATAAAAAGTGATTGCATTTGCATTTTTCCTTAATTTTTGTATAATGATAGAAAATATTGTAAGGATTTTAACATATTATGCCAAAATTTGAAGAAGAATTAGAGTTTGCCTTAGACTTAGAAGAGCCAAAGATGTTCAAAGTATTATTGCACAATGACGACTATACTAGTATGGATTTTGTGATAGATATATTGATGGGTGTGTTTCACAAAAGCGAAAATGATGCCACACAGATAATGCTACAAATCCATAAGCAGAAAAAAGCTATCTGTGGAGTATATTCATTTGAGATAGCAGATACAAAAGTACACCAAGTCAAACAGATGGCAAAGGATAATGATTTCCCACTGTTAGCCACACTAGAGGAGGATAGTTGATGATTAGTATAGAATTAAATAAGGTATTTGAAAAGGCTATCACTTATGCACAGAAACATAGACACGAGTATCTAACTGTAGAGCATATATTTTTGTCTATTATGAGTAGTGATAGAGGAAAAGAGATATTTGATACATTATCCGTAAGTAGCGAAATACTCTATGATGATATGAAAAATCATATATCAAAAACTATCCCCTCGTTAGACAAAGATGTAGCAGAACCACTAGAGACGACAAGTGTCAATATGCTACTCAATGATATGATGACACATGTACATAGTTCTGGCAAGAAAGAGGCATTTATCGGTGATATATTGGCATCTATGTTCTCTCAAGAGAACTCTTATGGTCTATATCTGATGAGAAGAGAGGGTATAGATAGATTGGATATATTGGAGATTATATCTCATGGTGTTGATTTAGATGATAATGATACAGATGAACAAACAGAAGTAAGCAAAGATACATTTTTGGATAAGTTTACTGTGGAGCTTGTGGCATTGGCAGGAAGTGGCAAGATAGACCCAGTTATCGGTAGAGAAGATGAGATAGATAGAGTGATGCAGACATTGTGTAGGCGTAAAAAGAACAATCCTCTACTTGTGGGTGAAGCAGGAGTGGGTAAGACAGCTATAGCAGAAGGATTGGCTCTACGAATATCAGAAGATGATGTACCAAATGTACTATTAGGCTCAAAGATATATGCCCTAGATATGGGTGCGTTGGTCGCAGGTACAAAATATAGAGGAGACTTTGAAAAGAGACTCAAAGGCATCATCTCAGAACTCATATCAGAAGATAAAGCCATAATGTTTATAGATGAGATACATACAATGGTAGGTGCAGGGGCTACAAGTGGTGGAAGTATGGACGCGTCTAATATACTCAAACCTGCCCTAGCAAGAGGTGAACTCAAATGTATAGGTGCTACTACATTTGCAGAGTATAGAAACTTCTTTGACAAAGACAAAGCACTTAGTCGCCGATTTGCCAAAGTGACTGTAGATGAGCCTAGTATATCTGATACGATGATTATACTCCAAGGAGTCAAGCACAAATACGAAGATTATCACAATATCACATTTACAGATGAGGCATTGCAGTCATCTATAGATTTGAGTGTGAAGTATCTCCATGATAGATTTTTGCCTGATAAGGCTATGGATATTATAGATGAGGTAGGTGCATACTTTATGCTAAAAGGCAAAAAGGGCATCACCGTCACACCACAAGATATAGAAGAGAGTGTAGCCAAGATGATGAAGCTACCATCTACTGTAGTAAGCACAAATGATACAGCCAAACTCAAAAGAATAGAGAGTGATTTATCTTCTCATATCATAGGACAAGATGAAGCTATCAAGGCATTATCATCTGCTATCAAACGCTCTTATGCAGGACTCAATGGAGATGATAAACCTATTGGAAGTTTCCTATTTGTAGGTGCTACTGGTGTTGGTAAAACAGCATTAGCCACACAATTAGCACAGACTATGC
>DAOVZV010000069.1 GCA_030634925.1 Sulfurovum sp. | reverse complement strand
CTATAATCTTCTATATCATAACAAAAAGCATGAAGCTTATCTAGTGGATAATCACTCTGTTTCATAATAGCTTTACTCAAAGTCCTAGCCGTTCCACCAATACCTATAGCCAAATAGTGCCTAAATTGATTAGGTAGTCTCTCTAGTTCTTTGTGTATATACTGCTTTGCTTCATCTATAGTATGTGAGCCAAAATGAACTCTATCAAAAAACAGCTCCTTTAGTCGTACCGTACCAAGATTGAGAGAATATGTATCAATGATTTTATTGTCACGGATAAGTGCCATATCAGATGAGCCACCACCTATATCTATGGTGATACCATCACTTATTGGAAGTAGATTATTAGCAGATACTGCACCATAGAGTGCCTCTTGTTTACCATCAATGATACTGATTGATAGTCCCAACTCTGATTTAATCCACTTGACAAACTCATCTCCATTAGGAGCGTCTCTTAGGGCAGAAGTAGCTACACATATTGTCTTGTTTACTTGATATTTGTCTATGGTATATATAAAGGATTTGAGAGTTAGATAGGCTCGTCTGATACCTACTGGCTGGAGATAGCCATTTTTTTGATAAGCACCTTCACCTATGCGAACCTTGGATTTTTGTTCACATACTAGATGAAAGCCATAGTGACTTGTCTTTTCAAAGATGACAAGCCTAGCAGAGTTTGAACCGATATCTATGATAGCAGTGCGTTTGGGCATCTGCTACAGCTCTTCTTCTTGTATCTTGTCATATTTAAATTTCAGCTCTTCTACATTTTCTACATTGTCAGGGTCAGGTATTATACAATCGACAGGACATACAGATATACATTGAGGCTCGTCAAAATGCCCCACACATTCTGTACACCTATCTGCATCTATCAAATATACTGGGTCGTTCTCTTCTATCGCTTCGTTTGGACACTCTTCTCTACACGCATCACATGCGATACACTCATCACTTATTACCAATGCCATTTTCTTACCTCATATTGTGTTATTTATACGAGTTATAACGGAACAAAGCTTATTCTTAAATTAAATATTAAATATTTATTTCTTTTTTAACTTATTTCTTTTGGAAAACAGAATCTATACCCACGCCGTCGCACAGTTTCTATAGTAGTAATACCCAAAGGTTTGTCCATCTTTTGACGGATTTGGTTGATTGCCACTTCTATTACATTTGGAGTTACCAATTCAGGCTCTTCCCAAATCGCATCAAGAAGTTGCTCTTTTGATACTATTTGGTCTTTGTTCATAGCTAGATGAGTCAATACCTCAAATGGTTTACCCTTTAGCTCTATCTCTACACCTTGGTATATAATCTTCTCCTCTTCAGGATTGATAATCAGCTCATCTATCTCTATGATATTGGATACTCCAAATCTTAGTTTAGCCTCCATACGAACGAGCATAATATCAAAATCAATAGGCTTTCTAATATAATCATCAGCACCTGCTTTGAGTGCTTTTATCTCGCTATCTTTGTCTTCAAAATCTGATAATACTATTACAGATGTCTTGTACGCATTTGTCTTGATAGTAGATATAAAGTCTAGTATATTTTTTTGTTCTTTTGTCCATCCCAAAAGTACAAGGTCATAATTTCTAATATCAAGATAGTATTTTGCATCACCCATATTTTCTGCCAAATCGTGTTGATAGTTCTCCTCACTAACCTTAGAGGATATAATCTTTCCCAATTCCACATTTTCTTCTATAGTCAATATTCTCATAGTGAACCCCTATTTAAGTTTTATTTAATATTATAACATAAAATAAAGAATAATTTTCATTTATTTTAAAATTTATTCAAATAGGATATAATTACCAACATAATAAACAGGAAAACAGATGAACAAACTTCTACTTATACTACTTCTATCAATCAACTCTTATGCTATACATATTATAGACAAACCCATAGATTTTGGCAAAAAACGAATATCTATGACCAAAGAGTATATCAAGACTCACTACGGCAAAAGAGTCCGAAATATCAAGATAACTCCCAAAATCATACTACTTCACTGGACAGCAGAGATGAGCTTTGACAAATCATTTAATAGACTCAAACCAGAGAGACTACTATCTGATAGAAAAGACATAATGAAAGCATCAGCCCTAAATGTATCAGCTCACTTCTTGGTAGCAAGAGATGGTACGATATACAGACTAATGCCAGAAAACTGGATGGGTAGGCATGTAATAGGACTCAACTACTCAAGCATAGGAGTAGAAAATGTAGGAGGCAGAGGAAACAAAAAAGATGACCTTACCAAAGCCCAAAGAAGAGCCAATGTGGAATTAGTAAAATACCTAAAAGCCAAATATCCATCTATAGAATACATAGTAGGTCACCACGAATACAGACAGATGGAAAGCACTCCCCTATGGCTAGAACTAGACAAAGGATACAGAACACGCAAATCCGACCCAGGAGCTAAATTTATGAGAGATATACGAAGAGAAGTCAAACACTTGAAGCTCAAAAAACCACCGAAGAAGAGATAATGAACTCAGCATTTGGCATATTAGACTGGTCTATCTTTGGTATATATTTTGCTATACTTATCATCTCTTCTTGGATATTGAGCAGGGTTGAGGTCAAGAGTAGTAGAGACTACTTCCTCGGTGGCAATAGTATGCCATCAATAGCCGTAGCTATATCTGTACTAGCTACTTCTCAATCAGCCGCGACATTTCTAGGAGCTCCTGAATACTCTTATGCCAAAGACCTTACATTTATAGGATTTTATATATCTGCCTTTTTGGCTATACTATTTGTATCCAAAGTCCTCATACCACGATATTATGCCATCAATGCCGTCACAGTCTATCAGTTATTAGAAGAGCGATACGGAAACCGTGCCAAACAACAAGCAGGAGTGATGTTTCTCATAGGACGACTGTTTGCAAGTGGAGCTAGATTATATATAGGAGCGTTGGCTATATCTATGATACTATTTTTGGATATTAGCCCACCTCATGTAGCTATATCTATCTCTATATTGATGCTAGGAGCATTGGCATACACATACTTTGGTGGTGTCAAATCAATCATATATTCTGATATTATCCAAGCATTTACATATATCGGTGCAGGTATCGCCGTATTGGTCTATCTATATATATCACTAAATACAGACTTCTCTACTATCATCAACACCCTACAAGCAGATGACAAGCTCAAAATGTTTGACTTTTCTATGAGTGGAGGGTTTTCTGTATGGGCGTTGATGGGTGGTTGGCTACTACTAAATATAGGAGCGTACGGACTAGACCAAGATATGACCCAAAGAGCCTTATCATGCAAAAATGCGTCACAAGCCCAACGCTCACTAATGATGAGTATATATATGACTATCCCAGTGGCTATACTATTTTTGGCTATTGGACTTTTGCTATATCTATTTTATCAACACCCAGAGCTTTCACATTTTGATAGCACAGTAGTACAGAGCTTCGATGGAGAAAAAATCACAATATTTATGTACTACATACTCCACCAAATGCCTGATGGTATGAGAGGATTAGTCACCATAGGAGCAGTATCAGCAGCACTATCTAGCTCCAATTCCGTACTAGGAGCGATGTCATCAGTAGCGATACAAGACCTATACCGACCATGGAGACTAAAGAGGTCAGAAGTAGATGAGAGCCACTTCATAGACGCAGGACGCAACGCAGTAATAATATTCGCAATATCCCTATCACTAATGGCGATGCTATCATACTACTGGCAAAGATACACAGACCTACCACTATTGAGCTTCGCACTAGGAGTAATGGCATTTGCCTACACAGGACTAATAGGAGTATTTGGAGCAGTAATATTCACAAACAGAGGCAACGCCACGACCGTACCAATAGCCCTAATATCAGGCTTCCTAACAGTATTAATCTTACAACCATACACATTTGGAATAGGCATAGGATTTGCATGGCAGATATTATTGGGGAGTGGGATTGCTTTTGGGGTTATGATGTTTGGTGGGGTTGATGAAGTATAATGATAAATAATTTCTCATCACTTGGATATAATTATGATATATTACAAAAGATAAAGGAGTCAAAATGTCAATTGATGAACTTATAAAAAGAGTAGAAAAAGAGAGAAAGATACTACTTCAGAAAGCTAGATGATGAATAATATAAATGATAAACTCATAGAACTACCACTACATTTTGAACCCGAACTTTACACGAATATATTTAAAGATAAAAATAACAAAACACTTCAAGAGACTATATCTACTTCAATATATAATTCTTTATCAGATATGGTCAAACAAAACTATTCAGAAGACTTAGAGAGTAATCTAGGTGATTTTTTACTAAAGCTCAAAGTTTTAAATGATGAGTTTTACAAAGAGTTTCTAAATAAGTACGGAGATTTAGAATACTCTATATTTTCTTTGAAAGATAAAAATCAAGATACTTTAAAAGGTGTCTATTTTTACTATCTAAATAATGAACTAAAATATATAGGTCGTTGTAGAGATAGTATGAAAAAAAGAGTAAACAGTGGCTATGGAAAAATCTCTCCTAAAAAATGTTTTAAAGATGGACAATCCACAAATTGTAAGATAAATTCTTTGCTTACTAAATATAAAGAGAGTATAGTATTAAAACTTTTTGTTTTGAGTGATAATAAACAGATAGAAGAGTTGGAGAGTCGGCTTATTTTGGAGAATGAACCTATTTGGAATAGTAGAAAATAATATATAGTATAAGGAATAATCAATGAGTGGACAAAAAGTAAGTTATGTGCAAATAACAGATAGAGAATATGATAAATTTATAAATTCAGCTAGAGAAGTTGAAAATATTGAAAGTAGAGTTCAGCATCAGTTAGATAAGCAAGAACATCAACTAAGAAGTGATTTTAACAATCAAATGAAGCAGATAAAATATAAATCAAAACAACAAGAGATTAATATTCAAAGATTGGATAATAGACTTGATAATTTGGTGGAGAGTATAGAAGCAAAAGAGACTAATAAAAGAAATCAAGCTCTTTCTTGGCTTGATGAAGCCAAAGACGCATTAGTTACAATAGATAGCTATAGACATAATAAATTTTCTCCAAATGAATATAGAAAACTTCAACAAAAATTAGAATTTAGTAGTATAAACATCGAAAATGAAGTTTATGAAGCTTCAATTAGTAATTCTCAATCATTATGGCAAGAAGCTTGTGAACTCAAAGTAAGATTAGAAGAGTTTGAAAATGAGTGGAGTAGTTATTTTGAAGAGGCAGTAAAATCCAACACTACTCTAATAGCTACATGTGATGCTCAAACAACTTTAAAACTAGCCTTTGATATAGATGATGGAAGTGAAGAACTTGTTGTAGATATTGATTTTTGGTGTGATGGAGAGTTATATAAATTAAAAGAGTTAGCATTAATACAACAAACTCTTTTAAAACATAGTGAAAATATAGAAGTTAAAGATTTTAAAGAGTTAATTCAAAAATCAACTCAATATCAAGCAGATGTAAGAGGACTTACTCAAAAAGCAAAAGAGGCGATTATTTTATCTCAACTTAGAAGTGATATGGCTAGTGATATAATAAATTCTTTAGATGATAGTGGTTTTACTCTTGAAGATAGTTGTTTTGAGGGAGATGATGAGAGAGCATCTATTCATCTTAAAATGACAAATATTAGAGGTGATGAAGTTGTAACTATTATCACTCCTCTCAGCAATAAAGAGAATAAATTAGATATTCATTTTTTTGATAAAGTTAGTGATGAAACTTTTAAACAGACTAGACTCCAAAATATGATTGATAGACTTAGTCAGAGTGGTGTTGATTGTCAAGTACCAAAATGTGCCGAAGGTACACAACATCATAGTTCTGGTGATGAGAGTGTAAGAGATTTCCAAACAGTTAAAAATATAAAAAGAGGATAGCATTTATGAAAGTGATAGGTTTAGATTTTGGAACAACAAATTCAATACTAAGTTTTTATAACAAATCTACAAAAACGATAGAAGCTTGGAAAATGGGTGGAACGGATGGCAATAACTATATTCCATCATGTCTATCTATTGAAGAAGATGGTGAAATATATATAGGTGAAGAAGCTAAGAGTAGTTTAACTAGAGAAAATTCTCAAACATATTCAAATTTTAAAATTTTACTCCATGAGATAGATAATGCTAAACTAATAAGCTATAACTACCATAAGAATAAACCAAAAGATATAGCAAAACTCTATATAAAAACTTTATTAGAGATATATATAAAAGAGCAAAATATAGCCAAAATAGAATCTTTGGTTTTAACTGTTCCTGAAATATGGATACAAGATGATATACAAGCAAGAGGTATTATAAAAGAGATTACTGAAGAGTTAAATCTTCCCCTAAAACAACTTATAAGTGAGCCTGTGGCTGCTGGAGCATATTTTATAGATAATTAT
>DAOVZV010000236.1 GCA_030634925.1 Sulfurovum sp. | reverse complement strand
CTATAGTGGGTTCTACATAAAATCCTATCTCTTTTGCTTCTGGTATGATGAACTGGCTGACTCTTATTTTGGACTCTACTATTACATTGGCTAGTTTGGATTTGATATGTAATTCTAGTGGGTGATTGCCTTTGTATTTTTGGGTAATCTCATAAAGCTTTTCTATCACTTGTGTTTGGGTAGATAGGTTTACAGCTAGTACTATTGGCTGTTTTATCTCCTCTTTGGTCTCGTTTGGCTGTGCTATCTTTATCTCCTCTTTTGTTACTTTTACTTTTGTCTTTTTTGCACCTTGGATATTGGATATTTTGACTATGTTCATCCTTGTAAAGTTCTCATCTTTACTTATCTTGACCTTGAATGCTATTGGCTTATTGAGGTCGAAGTTTTCTGCTAGTTCGTTTAGGCGATTTTCAAAAAGCATTAATTCTATATTGCCATGTAAGTCCATAATGTTGGCTATTCCGAATTTATTGCCTTTTTTACTTATCTTTTCTGTGATGTGGTCTATCTTGCCTATAAACATCGCTTCTGAACCATCTGCTAGTTCATCTATTTGTGAGCTTAGGGTGTATGATATGGAGTCTAGTGTCTCTCTATATTCATCTAGTGGATGACCTGATACATAAAATCCTAGAGACTCTTTCTCCATCTCTAGTATCTCCATAGGCTCGTACTCTTGCATCTTTTCTAGCTCCAATGAGACAGTAGTCATCTCTTTGGTATCTCCAAAGAGTGAGCCTACTGATTGTTTTTTGGCTTCTCCTGCTTGTTTGGCACTATTGATAATGGTATCTATCTGTTCTACCATCGCTTTTCTGCTATATCCGAAGCTATCAAACGCTCCTGCTTTTACAAGTGTCTCTATGACTCTTTTGTTTACTTTGCTAGAGTCTATTCGTGAGACGAAATCAGATAAGTCGGCAAACTCTTTATCTCCTCTTGCCTCTATCATAGAGTTGATGGCTATATCTCCTGCACCTTTCAATGCACCCATACCAAACATTACTACTTCATCACCATCTATCTTTCGTGCTTCAAATACAAGTCCTGATTTATTGACATCAGGAGGGAGTAGTTTCATACCCATTCTCTTGACTTCATCTACATATCGTACTACTTTGTCTGTGTTGTTTTTCTCTAGTGTGAGTATCGCAGACATAAATTCAGTAGGATAATAGTGCTTTAGAAATGAGGTATAAAATGTAATCATCGCATACGCTGCTGAGTGAGATTTATTGAACCCATACCCTGCAAATTTCAAAATCAAATCAAACAATGCTCCTGATGTATCACCATCAAATCCATTGCCAATAGCACCCTCTACAAACTCACCTTTGAGTTTGTCTAGTAGCTCTTGGTCTTTTTTACCCATACCACGACGAACCAAATCTGCTCCACCTAGGCTAAATCCACCAATAGTCTGAACTATCTGCATAACCTGTTCTTGATATACTATGACTCCATAGGTTGGCTTTAGTATCGGTTCTAGTTGAGGGAACATATATGTTATCTCTGCTCTGCCGTGCTTTCGTTCGACAAAGTCATCAAGCATTCCAGACTCCATAGGTCCAGGACGATATAGTGCCAACATCGCAATAACATCTTCAAATCCATCAGGCTTTAGCTTCTTTGCCAAATCTTGCATACCTGCTGATTCTATCTGAAATAGCCCTAGTGTATCGCCTTTGCCTATATAATCATAGACCTCTTTGTCTTCTATATTTTCCTCTACAAAGTTAATCCGTTTGCCGTGTCGCCTCTGTACAAGTTGTAACGCCTCTTCTATCACAGTAAGAGTCTTTAGACCCAAAAAGTCAAACTTGATTAAATCTACATCTTCTACATACTTACCACTATATTGAGTAGCTAGGGTATCAAGTCCTGATGGCTTGAACAGTGGAGTTTTTTGCCAAAGAGGCTCATTGGAGATTACTACTCCTGCTGCATGTGTCCCTGCGTTACGATTGAGTCCTTCAAGTGCTAGTGCATACTCCCAAGTTCGTTTGGCAGATGGGTCACTCTCTAATAGCTGTGCAATCTTTGGTTCTTTCTCGAATGAGCCTTTGAGGTCAATACCTAGTTCATCAGGAATGAGCTTTGCCATAGCATCGGCTTTGGAGTAGGGCATATCAAGCACTCTAGCTACATCACGGATTACCCCTTTGGCTAGAAGCTTACCAAATGTGATAATTTGGGCTACATTGACTCGTCCATATTTCTCTACCACATAATCAAGTATCTCTTGTCGTCTTGCTTGACAAAAGTCCATATCAATATCAGGCATACTAACTCGCTCTGGATTTAGAAATCTCTCAAACAGCAGACCATAAGGAAGTGGGTCTATATCTGTGATACCTAGAGAGTATGCGACAAGGCTTCCTGCTGCTGACCCCCTTCCAGGTCCTACTGGAATACCCATCTTTTTGGCTTCATCTACAAAATCCCAAACTATTAGCATATACCCTGGGAATTTCATAGAGTTGATTATGTCCATCTCTACTTTGAGTCTATCTCTGTATTCTGTGTGTTTTTCATTTGGGACTATTAGGAGTCGTTTTTCTAGTCCCTTTTTGGACTCTGCTTCAAATAGTATAATATCATTGACAAGAGAGTATTCTATATCAGGTTCTGGTACTATGATATTGGATATTTTGGCTTTATCTCTTGTAAATTTGAAATTTGGAGGTGTTGGGTCTCCTAGCTTTATCTCCAGATTACATTTATCGGCTATCTCTTGGGTATTTTCTAGTGCTTCTGGAATATCGGCAAATAGCTCTGCCATCTGCTCTGGTGATTTGAGATAAAATTCATGTACAGAGTGACGCAGACGATTT
>DAOVZV010000209.1 GCA_030634925.1 Sulfurovum sp. | reverse complement strand
CTACTCTATCAAATCTCACCTCATCTACGCTAGTTAATATATTTTTGCCTGATATGATAGTAGACTTTTGGTCAAAAAGTTCTTGGAGTCTCTCCATCGCTGCTACTGCATCTTGCATTTTATTGTGTATATTTGCCAATACCTTTATCGGGTCATATAGCATAAATAGTGCCGTAATAAAAGCAAAAAATGTACCCACTGTGATATGGTCATCAATCACCTCCATCGCACCCACATATATCACCATCGCAATAGCTAACGAGCCAAATATCTCTAGGGTTGGACCTGTGAGGGCATTTATCTTTATCTGCTTTAGACTAAGTATGAAAAACCTATAATTCTCCTTGCTAAATCTCTTGTGTTCATACTCTTGTGAGGAGTTGGATTTGATGACTTCTATATTGTTAAATATCTCCGTCAGACGAGAAGTGAGATTGGATGTACTCTCTTGTGAGCGTTTGGAGTATCTCTTCATCTTTTTGGCAAGTATCTGAAGAGGAAGAAGAGCCAAAGGCATAATCACCAGAAAATAAAACGCAAGTTTAGGACTCTGATAAATCACATAAGTAGATAAAGAGACAATCAACATCACCTTTATCATAATAGCAGGTATCAGGTTGGATACCACACTTTGGACACGAGTAAGGTCATTGGTAACACGGCTAAGTAACTCTCCACTTCTCATCTTGTTGAGATACTCTATATCTTGGTGCATCAGATGAAGAGCTAGTTTATCACGGAGCTTCCTTACAACATCATCACCGATATACGCCGTGAAATAGGTCTGCACAAATTTACCAATAGACTTCAAAGCAAAAATCGCCACAATAGCAAAAGGGATAAGAGCCAACATCTCTTTGTCTTTGTTGATAAATATATCATCAAGTATGGGTTTGAGCAGTTGAGCAGTACCAACCGTACCAACAGCCACAGCAATCATACCAACAATAGCAAAAGCAAACTCTTTTTTGTATCCCATCATATATGGGAGGAAGTATTTAAGTAGTTGTTTCATTAGATGTACCTTTTTGTTTTTTCTAATTATAAGATTATATCTGTTATTTTATCACCCTACTGGTTTTTATGAAATATTGAGTTTTTTCCAAAATCAATGGTAGAGACAAGAGGTTTAATTTTAATATTTTAAGGTATAATTATCCTAGTTGGGACAAAAAGGGAGCTACAACTCCCCTGATGCTTTTAATATGCTTTTTTGATTAAAATCAACAAAAGAATAACAATTAGAATGAGCTTCTTCATTGTTACATCCTTTCAAAAAGGCTGACCCTGTCCCACCTAACTCCTCACAATAAATACTCATAATAATCGTCCAACTAGAATTATGATTATAGCTAATCTGTTTGAAATTTTAGATATTTTTACAAATATCTCTAAAAGCATAAAATGCTTCCCTCTTTCGTATCTCACCGTCTCTATCATCTACCAATCCATATCCTCTAGCTATGAGTTGGTACCAATATACTCTTTTTATCTTGCCACTACTTTTAGCAATATCGAGATACCTAGACATAAATTGGCTATACTCCTCTTCACTTACACACTCCATCTCGGAAGTTGGTGCATAAGGGGCTGTATTTGATATTGGCCAGTTTACTTCTGTGATGTATATATCATTTGATGTTTTGGGAGAGAGTCTTACCAATGCGTATAGCATATCTATCTTATTTTTGGTATCAAATATCCCCATTTGAGTATTATCTGGGCTACCTCTTCTATCTACATATAGAAGTGATGAGAATTTATCATATTTGACTCTAAATAGATTAAAAAGTGTCCTAATAGTATAATGAAACTCAAAGTCTATCACTGATGAGCCTATGAGTTTAATATCTTTATACTTTTTATCTCTTATCTCTTGGATAGTCTCGAAAAATCTCAAATACTCTCCCATAGAGAAAAATCCCCATTTGGTACGGTTGATGGCGTTTCCTATCTGATACTCTCTTACAAAAGGAGAAAACTTATCAAATATCATCTCTATATCTCTTTTGAGTAGATTATCATCTTCTATATGCTCTCTATCTTGGAGGATATTTAGAAGTATATCTACACCTTTGAACTTCTGCACAAACTCCAAATACTCATCTACTCTACTCATCTCCCATAGAGGCATACGGACTAATATATGTTTGACTCCTAGTTCTTTTATCAGTTCTACTTGTATATCGCCTTTGTCTATATCTACACCAACACCATAGAAATCTTTATTACTTACTACTTTTGAAGAGTTAAATAATTTCATAATTATTATAGATAGAGGAAATATGATAATATTGGTAAAAAACAGAGGAATATAATCAAATATATGTTTTTTACGCATTCTCTTTTTGTATGTTCTATCTGATATTGGATATGGTTGGTCGGAGTATTTGTCCCAGATGTGTGGTGATTTCATATTTTAATACCTATCTCGTATCATATCCAATACATCATCTGCTTTGATAAGCTTCATACAATCGTGATGTTTCAATGGACAAACTCTCTTCATACAAGGACTACAATCCATATCTCTGCGAAGTAGTATCTCTGTATCATTCATCCATTGATGAGTCTCTATATGTTTGGTCGGTCCAAATATCGCTACAGTAGGAATACCAAAAGCTCCTGCTATGTGCATAGGACCAGAGTCATTGGTGATAAACAAATCTAGCTGTGAGATACCATTTATCAACTCTTCTACACTAGTTTGTCCTGCGATATTTTGATAATTTGTGATATTGGCTTTATTGAGACTATTTTCAATCTCAGAGACAATCTCTATCTCTCCTGCTCCACCAAACAGTACAATATCATATCTAGTTGCCAAAGCAATAGCTACTTTGGCAAACTCTTCAGGATACCAGCGTTTCGCACTACCATAAGTAGCTCCTGCATTGATACCCAAAAGTGGTTTTGTCTTGATAATATCTTTAGAGTTTTGATATATTTTGAGTTTATTAGGAGTAGTTTGGATATTTAGACTATGATTTATAAAATCATTATATCGTATCACTTGATGTATCTCTTCTTGGCTATATCGTCTATATAGATATTTTTGTGGAGAATTTACAAAAAATAAAAAGAACTTAGTAGTAAAATTCTTACGAAAACTAAAAGCCAAATCAACCTCTCCTATTGATTTTGCCAAAGTATATAAATTGGCATAACGAAACCCTCTTTTCTTGCTATCATCAACAACAATCTTTTCCAAATTAGGATGATGCAAAAAAAGCCT
>DAOVZV010000270.1 GCA_030634925.1 Sulfurovum sp. | reverse complement strand
CCCTCTCCCCATACTACTCTTTTCCTATGTTGGCTTAGTTTACATAGCTCACAGTTGGTAGCTCTCTCTTTGATAGAGTCCATAGAGTTTGGTATAGCTAGATTTGGCTCTTCTATTTTGTATGGTTTTAGTGAAGTATATCTATATCCTAACTCTTTTAGACTATATAGACGTTTGCGTAGAACGGCTATTTATACACATTTTTTATTTACAGTAGCCTTTTTAGATATAAATTATCTCTATTTATAGGTATATTTGTATTATATATTTTGTTTGTTGGAGCGATTATATCTATCGAGCGACACCAATCTACACCATCTCTAAGAAGTGAAGCAGTACCTAGAGTATTATCATATATACTACTCCAATCTTTATCATCTCCTAGTAATTTTTGAGTTACAAATATAGCTATTTGTTTGACTATATCTTTAGATACACTATTTCTCTCTCCCCATCCTACTATATAGTCATCACAATATAAATCTTCTGTTTTGGTAGGTTCTATGATAAATGCTATATCTTGTTCTATATTATAATGATACTTTAGCATAGCCATCTGAAATAGTGTAGCTATATCTTCATAATGTGAGCTATAGGCATACATATCCAAAGCATTATCTGCCTCAAATAGCTCTCCCATCTGCTCTGCTGTGGTGAGTTTCTGCGAGGTTGTAGGACTATATCCTTGATACATCACTTGTCCCATATCCCATAATTCTGTTGAGCTTAGAGGGTATTTATCATAGAGTTCATTTGTAATCCTATCACTATACAAAGAAGAGAGAGTATCATATACACTTTTACTATTATCTACAGAAGCTCTCATAGATGGAGGGAAGAAATCGTTGGCATGGGCTAGTTCGTGATACAATAGACTAGCTAGATTGTAAGTTATATCTTCCATATCTCGTGTACGATTTGACTCTATAGTGATAAAGGGAGATACCCACTCTCCATCTATCACAAACCTAGAAGTCTCTATAAATGCCAACTCATTTGCAAAATCAGAACGATAATCATCTTGGATAGTAATAGTATCAGCTTCTTCTCTACTTAGCCACAAATATCTAGGGTCAATATACATAGCCCCAGTCAAAGACCAATAAAAAGATGGTCGAATATCATCATCAATGACAATAGCAGTAACTCCACCTAGAAGTATCTTGATATCATCATCTAATATATCTAACATCTCTGCAAATCTCTCACCCATCCACTGATGAGATACTACAACTCTTTGCATAATCATCTCTTTGGTAGGAGTACTACTCTCTTGTGCTAGAAATGGTAATTCATTTAGAGTACAAGAGTCAGACATAGTCTCTACATTGACACACCTTGCTAAAGATGAGACAAATTTACTATTTTTGTCATATACAAACGAATCAGAAAAATCAACATTGTCTAAAGCAGGATTATCAGTTACACTATTATTGCGAGAACAAGATGAGAAGATTATAGTAATAAGAGAAAATATATAAAGATACTTCATAAGATAGACCTTTTAATCATTTTTGATTTATTATACCAAATTTTTGTGATTATTTGGTTATGAATAGAGAGGATATTAGTAAGTAGATTAAAGGTAGGCAAAACCTACCTTTGAGAATTAGTTTACTTCTACTTCAACTGCTGTACCTTCCCAGATACCATGCTTTGTACAGTATCCATGAGCTACTAGCTTTAGCTTTTTACCTGTTGGAATGATTGTAAATGTTGTTGTATTGTGTGCTTTTACATTTCCTAGAGTTCCAGGGATATAAGTAGCTTGTGCTAATTTAGTATCACCATTGAATAGTGTTACAGACTCTATATAGTGGTCGAAATCATCAGGATGAGTATATTCATTACCCATTTTTACTGTTACTTCAAACGGCTCACCAGCAGTAGCAGTATCTGCACAACTAATAAATGGAGAGTGTCTATCAATAAGGTCTTTTTTAGCTTCTCTATCTATCTCTGAAATATCTGTGTATTTGTTAATTTTTGGCATATTATTTCCTTTGGTTTATTTTTGTATAAATTGATTATATCACAAATAAAGTTAAATAGGATAATTTTTATCTTAATTATCTTTAAATATATTGTTTAGTTTTTAAAAAAGATGAATAATATATTGATATTTTTAAATATTTAATCTCAAAAAAGATAAAAATATGCTATTCTTAGACAGTTGGCATTATATTAATGCATTATTTTATTTATGAAAAGGAATAAGTTATGATTAAAAGTCTAAAAGCAGTTGGTCTATGTTTGGTACTACTAGGTTCAGTAAATGCAGAAGATAGCAAAACATTTATCGGAGTAGAAGCAGGGTATGTTAGTGTGCAAGGAGACCGTCTTTTAGGTGGAATTGTTCCTCTTCCCAACTATAGTGATAATGGAGCTAACTTTGGTATCCGTATAGGTGCTCAAAATGGAGACTGGCGTACGACTTTTAT
>DAOVZV010000029.1 GCA_030634925.1 Sulfurovum sp. | reverse complement strand
GAGTCAATTTCTATTGAAGATATGATTGCAGAACGGAAGAGTAGTCAAAGTGCTTAAGGTCAAACGACATAAACTTTTTATAAAAGAGCTTAGAAATGCAAAATTAATATAGGATCTCATTCACAACTATTTGGATAGATATTTTCTACACTATTTTTAATTATCTTTTTCTACCTCTTCTATATCCACCTCTATTGGATGAGCTGTTTTTATTGTGGCAGTTGTCACATATAGAAAATCTATAAGAGAAATCTAGTATTTTGTTACATTTACTACATTTCTTGGTGAAGTGTCCTTGTCTTAGAGAGTTTTCTATAAATTGATTTAGTCTTACTCTTGCATTTATAGCTTGTTGTGTGTTTTCAAATGTATCAGGGAATTTGAAACTTAGCCATAGGTATAGTGATATTTCTCTTACTCTATCTTCTGCGTTGAGTAGCATATCATTTGTTTGGGCAAATGGTGGTAGGTCTCTTGGAGGAATATATAAGACTTTTTTACCAGCTTCTATCTGTTTGATATATCTATGAAATACAGACTCTATATATGGAGATGATATACTAGCAGGAGCACATGACAAGAAAAATCTAGTTTTCAAATCCAAATGATACTCTCCAACTATAGATGCTATCTCTAGCATAGAGTCGATATTGGCTGCTTCAAATGGTCCATCAAACTCCATATTTTCAGCAAAAAACTCTAATATATCCAATATATTGTCAGTTTCCAATATATCTCCAATAAGCATCACATGTTCCAAACTTGCCATCACTGATATAGGTAGATGTATATTTGGTAGAGGTGTGAAAAATACACTCTTGATAGTAGATAGTATATCCTCACTGATAGCACCCACAAAACCTTTGTCTTCTAATCCATATCGTCCTGCTCTACCTGCTATCTGTACTACTTCTATAGGTTGGAGTTTTCGTCGTCTGATACCATCAAATTTATTGTCTTTGCTAAATAGCAGAGTCTTGATAGGTAGGTTCAGTCCCATAGCTATAGCATCTGTTGATACCAATACCTCACTCTCTCCCTCTCTAAATCGTCTAGCTTCTTCTCTTCTTACCTCTGGTGATAGGTTTCCATATATTACAGATACTTTATACTTTTGACTAAGTTGTTGCTTTAGTGACAATACATCTCGCCTAGAAAATGCTATCAAAGCTGTTTTGGGTTCTATATTGTTTAGAAGTATAGGAGTATCCATCATCACTAGCTCATTTTTGCGTTTGAACTCTATGATTTCTAGCTCTTCACCCAAATATTCACAAAGCTCTTCTACTGCTTTGAGAGCATTATACGAGCCTGTGAGTATGACTTTTTTGGCAGGTACTCCGATGAGTGCATTTGCCCATGCCCAACCCCTATCACGGTCTGATATCATCTGTATCTCATCTATGACACATACATCTACATCTACTGCCATATTCATCATCTCTATCGTAGAAGATATATGAGTAGAGTCTTCGTCTATTATCTCCTCTTCTCCAGTGATTAGAGATATTGATATGCCATCTTTTTTTAGGTTCTCATATCCCTCTAGTGCCAATAGTCTTAGAGGTGCTAGATAATATCCTGTAGATGCACTAGATAACTCTTGGAGTGCTTGATATGTCTTGCCTGAATTGGTAGCTCCTACATGAAATACTATCTTTCGCTTTAGGCTTCTAGCTAGTGGGAATAGATTTTTGAAGTCCCTAATGGTTTTTGCCAAAAGCTCTTCTCGTTTTTGTCTCTCTAGTAGTGGTTTGATATACTCCATAAAGTGAAATATTATGCGTCTTTTTATCTTCTCTTTGAACCTCAACACTGCTGATGTACGGATATGAGGCTCGACAAAACGAACCACAAACTCATGAAGTGTATCTTCTGATACATCCAATCTACCACTCTCTTCTCTCATCTGTTCTATCACATCAGATATAGATATATGGAAATGAGATAACAACTCTTCATTTACACTATGTAGGTCTTCTTTGATAGGAGGGTTCTCACTTCTCCACAAAAAGCTATAAATTAGAGGTTTACCATAAGATACAGAAGTGACATACTCTACAGTCGTACCAAATAAATTGTAGTTTTTGTCTTTTTCTACTATTATATGGTCTGTGCTTTGGAATATCTGATAGTTCTCACCCATATCACCCAAGATTTTTTCTATTATCTCTTGTGATATAGGAGCATTTTGGAGTAGTGTATCAGGTGACATCTGTTTGAGTGATGAGGCTATATCTTTTTGACTCATATTTTTGCCACTATGATATATAAACTTCTCTATCTCTTTTGATTTGTCATCTATAGTATCAGCTTTGATGATTTTGAGTTTTTCTATCAGCTCATCTTGTTCCATACTCCATATATCATCTGATATGATAGCACTTGTACATAGTAGCAGTTTATTGAAATCAAACTCCTCCAATGCAAATGGAAAACTATGATAAAACTCCATCTGATTGAGAGTAGTAAAAGATACATCCAAAGAGTTCTCTAGTAGTTGTATATTTGCTTTGATACGCAGATATGAGAGTTTGCTTAGTACTTTGTCTTGTGTAATCCTATTGACTCTTACATCTATAAAAGCTTCTAATATCAGGTTCTCTTCGTGTTTGGTATGTGCTACATCATCCAAGAACATAACTATCTTCTCTACTCTATCAAGTGGTCTTTTGTCTATGGTTGATTTGGGATGTATGGATTTGTAGCTTTGAGTGAGATATGATACTATCATCTCACGAGAAGATAGCTCACCCTCACTCCAAACTCGTCTCAATGAGCGAACCATCTCATCTTTTGTATGAGATGGTAGAGTTATCTCTAATAACATAATCAACTCTATTAGCTTATCTTCATCTATTTTATTTATTCCCTCATCAAAAGGGAGTCCATCAAAATAATTTCTTATCTTATTGTTTAACTTTATAAAGTATTTTTTCTTTTTTTTTGCCATTAGTTTTCTATAGTTACTATATCTACTAGTTCTACACCCTCACAATCTTTCTTGACTCTCTTGTTCTTTATCGCATCTTCTTCTGCTAGTTCTAACAAATCAGCAAAGTCATCTTTTGTTACAACAACCTCAAAGACCTCTTTTTGAGTCTCCAGAGATATATTACCCTCGATGTTGGAGGATATGATGATATTTCTCATACCTTTGGCAAATTCACTTTTGATAGCCTTTTGTACCTTTTCATTGGCAAATACATCTGACAAAGATACCTCTTGATTAGTGTCATTTTGACATATTACCCTATAGCTTACTTTTATCATACCATCCATCCTCAACTCCTTATTTATCTAGTTGTACCTCGATAGATAGAGCTTCTATATCTCCACTTATCTCATTATTTATCTCTACGCCTTTTACGCCTATATACTTTTGGATGACTGCTACTATCTCTGCTTTCATCTCATCCATAAATGGATACGCATTTATCTTTCTTCTATCAGACATTATAGCTATGGTTAGTCTATCTTTTGCAGTCGAAGCACTCTGCTTCTTTTTTAGAAAACCAAACATTAGTGAAACATCCCTGCTAGTTTGCTAAATAGTCCTTTTTCATCTGCTTCTATATCATATATAGGTATATCTTGTCCACACAATCTATTTGCTATTCTCTGATATGCTTGTCCTGCTCCAGAGTTTTTATTTAATATAATTGGTTTACCTTGGTTTGACGCATCTATTACGCCTTTGTCTTCAGGTACTTTACCTATAAGAGGAATACTCAAAATATCCAAAATATCTTCACTTCTTAGCATCTCTCCACTCTGTACCATCTTTGGGATTATACGGTTGATGATGAGGTATTTACCTACATCATGACCCTCTTTGACCTTTTGGCTTTTGGAGTCTAATATCCCTATAGCCCTATCAGCATCACGGATAGAAGATACCTCAGGATTGACTACTACCACAGCCACATCAGCGAACTCTATCGTATGCTCGTATCCACTCTCTATACCAGCAGGAGAGTCTAGTATCACAAAGTCAAACTCTTTTTTGAGATTATTTATAAGCTTTTGTACCTTTGATGATTCCAATACACTCTTGTCTTTGGTCTGTGAAGCAGCTAGGAAAAACATATTAGGGTTGGCTTTGCTTCTGATTAGTGCTTGTCTTAGAGATGCTTCTTTGTCCATTACCTGTACCAAATCATACACCACACGATTTTCAAGCCCTAGTATCATATCAAGATTACGCTGACCTATATCAAAATCAACCACAACACATTTTTTGTCATTTTGAGCTATACCCAATCCTATATTTGCAGAAGCAGTTGTCTTACCAACTCCACCTTTTCCACTAATTACTGCTATTACTACGCCCAATTTATCTCCTTTTTGAGTACAGGTGTTATTACCAATCTATGATTTTTAAGTTCTATTCTATTTAGTCTATCTTCTAGTTTCTCATTTTCTACTACTATGCCATTAAATATTATATTAGCTTTTTGTGAAGCATTTACCATCAAAAATCCACCATTACAACGAATATCACCCTCCACTACCTGAGTGATGATTAGATTACCACTAGTCTCGATAGTAGCTCCACTATTTACACGGTTTAGCAGAAGCAAATCACCATCTATCTTCAACTCTTGACCACTTCTAACTATTGTATCTAGTACTTTTAGATTATTTTGCAGACGATGAGATAGTTTTGCCAACTCGTCTTCTATATCTTTTTGATTTTGTTCAGATTTTATCTGTTCTGCTTCTATGGTATCTTTTATCTCTTTTTTGGAACGGCTTTTTGGTATATTTGTATTTTGTATATAATAAAGAGACTTATCACTGAGGTAATCTTTCATATCTCTGCTAATCTCACCCTTGATACTTATCAAATGGTCTTTAAATAGTTCATAGTTAGTATCGAAAAACGAGATAAACTCTACCTCATCTTCTATACTCTCTATCATAGTCTCATATATCTTGACTGAAAATTGATTACCTTTCAAACCATCCCCTTTTTATTTAGCTATGTTGTTCTACAAATGTCTCATAATCACCATGGAAATCTATGATACTACCATCATCTTGTATCTGTATTATACGATTTGCAAAAGCATCTATTAGCTCCCTATCGTGAGATACACATATCACACCACCTTGATAGTTGTGTAGTGCTTCACCAAGTGCTACAATAGCTTCTAGGTCTAAATGGTTATTTGGCTCATCCATTACCAAGAAATTGGAAGAGTCCATCATAATCTTACTTAGCATTACTCTATGCTTCTCTCCACCAGAACAGCTATCTATCTTCTTCTTCTGCTCTTCACCTGAAAACAACATACGACCCAAAGTCTTGCGAATATCGTCGATATGCCACTTCTGGTCAAAGCCCTGTATCCATTGAGGTAACTCATCATCACCTATTACCAAATCAGTAGTATTTTGAGGGAAATAGCTCGTTGTAATAGTCTGACCCCATTTATATATACCACTATCAGCTTCTAGTTCACCCATAAGTATCTTGACTAAAGTTGTTTTACCTACTCCATTACCACCGATGATAGCTATCTTCTCATCAGAGTTTAGCTTGAAAGATAGATTTTCAAACACCTTTATATCATCATAGCTTTTGCTTAGAGACTCTATCTCTAGTACCTCATTACCTATATCTCTATGAGGTTTAAACATAATAGATGGGTCTCTTCTGCTAGATAGTTTTATCTCTTGTACATCTAGCTTGTCTAATCTCTTTTGACGGCTTGTCGCTTGTTTGGCTTTTGATGCGTTTGCACTAAACCTTGTGATAAACTTCTCTAGTTCTTCTTTCTCTTTCATACCCTTAGCTCTATCTATCTGTGCTTGTTTGGCTATGAGATTGGCAGCTATATACCACTCATCATAATTCCCTGAAAATTCTCTAATATTTTGGAAGTCAAGGTCAAGTATATGAGTTACTACACCATTGATAAAGTGTCTATCATGAGATATGACCAGTAGAGTTCCCTCATGTCTTTTTAGCTCATTTTCTAACCAAGATATAGTCTCCATATCGAGGTTATTGGTAGGCTCATCTAGTAGTAGTACATCAGGCTTCAAAAATAGAACCTGTGCCAATAGTATCTTGAACTTATCTCCACCAGTCAAAGATGACATAAGCTCACTATGTGTATCTGTAGGAAATCCCAAAGATGCCAATAGCTTCTCTATCTTCACATCAGACTCATAGGTAGGGTCTTCATCAGCACATATCATCTCAAGCTCACCTAGACGGGTATTGACAGCATCATCCTCAAAATCCCCCTCCATATATAGCTTCTCTTTCTCTTTTTGAGCATCAAATAATATCTTGTTACCATAGAGTACAGCGTCAGTTAGAGTATATTCCTCAAAGGCATACTGATTTTGACCCAATACACCCAATCGAAGACTAGGTTGAAGCTGTACCTCTCCATCACTCTGCTCTATCTCACCTGATAAAATCTTGATAAATGTAGATTTACCAGCACCATTTGCACCGATAAGTCCATATCTCTTGCCTACATCTAGCGTTATATTAATCTTGTCAAAAAGAACTCTCTTACCATATCGTTGTGTCAAATTTACTGTACTAAGCAATCATAATCCTTATAATTATTCATTTTTAGTATTTTAGCATAATGGTCTGAAATTTGGATATAATGCACATCCATTGTGTCCTTATCGCTTAACTGGATAAAGCAGAACCCTCCTAAGGTTTAGCTCGAGGTTCGAGTCCTCGTGGGGATACCATTTGGTGTTTTTATATTCTCTTTTTAATATCAGACCATCCATCCATTCTAAAACCACGAACACTCTTTACACACTCTTTGAGACCTTCAATAGTTGATAATTCATCAACAGCATCAAATATTGAATCTATATCGTCTTTGTCTTCTGTTCTATATACTGAACCTTGAAGTCTAATAAACCCTGCCCTATACATAGCATCTTCTATCTCTTTATATACATGAGTTAATCTTGAAGAGGCTTTTTTATAAGCTTTTATCTCATCAAGTTCTGGAAACTTTTTTTTAATAAAATCTTTATAACAATTTGTATCTATATCAAAAGCAATACCGTAAGCCATATTAAAATCCTTTTAATTTTTTTGTAATAGTAATTGTATCATACCTATCCTTGAAGCAGATTATCCAACTCCTCCAACCGTTGAGGTGTACCAATATCAAACCAATAACCATTATATAACTCTCCCATTACCTCATCTCTACTCATAGCTTCTCTAAGCATAGGTGCTAATGCTTTTTTGCCATACTCCATATCTTCAAATAGTTTTGGTGAGTAGTATCCAATACCTGAAAATGTATAAGCCTTTTCATCTATTACTCTATTGTCTATCAAGTCAAAATCACCATTTGGATTGTGTTGAGGATTTGATACAAGTATCAAATTAGCCAATTTATCTTTTGGTAGATTATAATCTATATCAAAATCATAATCACACCAAATATCACCATTGATTACCAAAAATAGCTCATCTCCTAGCAAAGGTAAAGCCTTGATAATCCCTCCTGCACTCTCCAATGCTCCCTCTTGCTGTTCATCTGAATATGTTATGCGTATATTCCATTTGCTACCATCTCCTAGATACTCTGGTATCATATAGCCTAGATGAGCGATATTGATGATTATCTCTTCAAATCCCAATCTAGCCAATCTCTCTATATGCCACACTATTAGAGGTTTGTCTCCTGCTACAAGTAATGGCTTTGGTGTATGATTGGTAAGAGGTCTCATTCTTGTACCTAATCCTGCTGATAGTATCATTGCTTTCATTTTGTTCCTTTCAATATCTCACACAATCCATCCAACTCTTCATATTTACTAGATATATCCAATACATATTTGAGTGTGAGTGGTATGTCTTTTAGGTATCCATCTTTGCCGTCTCTTAGATATAGTCTGCTAAATATTCCTAATACTTTTATATGTCTTTGTAGTCCCATAAAATCAAACCATCTGATAAATGTCTTATCATCTATATCTAGTTTGGCTTGGTCTTTGTAGTATAGTGCTAGTTTCTCTACTTCTGATGTATTCCACTCTATATAACAGTCTCTTAGTAGAGATACCAAATCATAAGTTATAGCTCCTGATTTTGCATCTTGGAAGTCTATGATACCTATATCTTTGGTTGGTGTATATAATATATTTCTCGAATGAAAATCTCTATGGACAAATGTATCTTGTGGTTGAGATAGTACTGTGTTGGCTATCTTTTCTATACTATCATTTATGATATTTATTTCTTTTTTAGATAGTGTAATATTTAGATATTTTTCCAGATACCACTCTTGCATTAGGTTCATCTCGAAGATTAGGAACTCTTTGTCATAGATAGAGAGATTGGATATATCTGATTGTTGCATTTTGATAATCTCTTGTATTGCTTTTTGGTAGAGTTGTTGGTAGTTGTCTTTGGTGAGTATATCTAGGTAGTGTGTATCTCCGAAGTCTTCTAGTATTAGATAGCCTTTTTGTATGTTTTGTGCTATTATTTGGGGTGCTTTTACTTTGCTTTGTGATAATCTATGGTTTATATCTACAAATGGTAATAGACTATCCAAATCCAATGAGCTGTCCATCAGTATATAGCTTTTGTTCTCTTTATATATACGATAATAAGAGCGAAAACTAGCATAACTAGATGCCACTTCTATAGAGTAGTTTTGCCAATCTATTGACTCTAACCCTATTTTGATATCATTCAT
>DAOVZV010000242.1 GCA_030634925.1 Sulfurovum sp. | reverse complement strand
ATTGAAAAATTAGTGACTACAACCACATCCTGTACCACAACTACCTTCTTCTTTAGCTCCACCAATTTGTCCAGTCAATACCTCATCAGCAGTAGCTGGTCTTGAGCTTAGTACAAGTACAGAGAACATCAAATCTTTACCTGCTAGTGGATGATTGAAATCTACATTTACATCTTTTTCATCAAATGATTTAACTGTTACTTGTACAGTTTGACCATCTTCACCTTGACCATATAGGCTCATTCCAGCTACCAAATCAACACCCTCAAACTGCTCAATAGGTAGAACTTGTAGAGCTTCTGGATTTACATCACCATAAGCATCACTAGCTACAACTCTAATATCTCCACTCTCATCTTTTGCCATACCTACAAGAGCATTCTCTAGTCCTGGAATTACTTGACCTCTACCCATGATAAACTCTAAAGGCTCTGCACCTTTGTTACTATCTACAACATCATTTGTTCCAGCTTCTTTGACCTCATACTCTATACCTACTACACAGTTTTCATTGGTAATTACCATTATTAGTTCCTTAAAATATTTATTTGTGTTATTCTAGCCAAGCAAACTTTAGTAATGCTTATAAAAAAGATAAAAATTATCTGATTTGTCCTGAACCATATATTTTGAATTTATAAGTGGTTAATCCCTCTATTCCCATAGGTCCTCTAGCGTGAAGTTTGTTTGTACTAATTCCAACCTCTGCTCCAAATCCAAAAGCTCCACCATCTGTAAATCGAGTAGAGGCATTGACATATACACAAGCACTATCAATTGCATTCAAAAACTTCTCACTTGTAGTGATATTTTCACTGATGATAGCCTCTGAGTGTCCTGAACCGTGATTGATGATATGAGTTATCGCTCCATCTACACCATCTACTACCTTGATATTTAATATATTTGCTAGATACTCTACATCATAATCTGCTTTTGTCGCAAGAACTACATCTATACTCTCTTGTGTAGCTTCACAGCCTTTTAGTAGAGTATTTTGCTTATCAAACTCTATCTTTAGTATAGGTAGCATCTCTTTTGCTATCTCTTTATCTACAAGAAGTGTCTCCATAGCATTACAGACCCCTACCCTTTGACATTTGGCATTGATAGATATAGCTATAGCTTTTTCTACATCACAATCTTTGTCTATATATGTATGACATTGTCCCTTATCGTGCTTGACTACAGGAACTGATGAGTTGTTGCTAATATAACGGATTAAGCCCTCTCCTCCACGGGGTACTATCAAATCTACATATTTATCCATCTTGATAAGCTTGGCTACACCCTCTCTTGATGAATCAGGTATCAAAGAGACCATAGCAGATGGCAAGTTATTATCTTCCAATACACGCTGTAACACTTTGGCTATAGCCACATTTGAATTTTGAGCCTCTTTCCCACCTTTGAGTACACATACATTACCTGACTTGAAGCTAAGACCTGCCGTATCTGATGTCACATTTGGACGAGACTCATATATGATAGCTACCACACCAATAGGCACAGATACTTTCTCTATCTTTAGACCATCTTCATTTATCCAACCATCAAGTATCCTACCCAACGGCTCTTTGAGTGATGCTATCTCTTCCAATGCTACAGCCATACCATCAATCCTACCCTCATCCAAAAAGAGTCTATCTTTGAGAGAAGATGCAAGATTGTTTCTATCAGCATCGAGCATATCCAAAGCATTGGCTTCTAGTATCTCACTATCATATTTACGCAAAGCCTCTGCCATCTCTCTTAAAATTCTATTTTTCTCTGCTCCACTTAGTGCAGACAATACTCTACTTGATGCCTTTGCTTCTATTAAAAAATCTTCCATATTTGTATATTCCTTTGATTGATTATATATTCTAACAAATAATACCTAATAATGAACCCACATCGGAGTATCCTCTGAAAAATACTTGTTTATCTTTGATTTCTAAAGGTGCATTGGTATATTAAGTATTGTGTTGTTATAATTGGGTTGAATGAATAATTAGATGACGCATATAGCTTTAATAAACTAATACTTAAATATAAAGGGTTCTTATGGATGTAAATGAAAAAATTGCAACTTCTTGGTTGCAGAATAAAAACTTTTTTACTATCAATACTATATATTATGGTCAATATCATAATGATATTGATATTCTTGCAATTAATCTCAAAGAAAAAACCATTTGGGACTGCGAGATAAAAGTTCGGACAAGTAGTACGATGATATCAGACAATGATAATAAACAAAATGGTTTTTATCATTTTGTAAATACTTTTAACGATAAGAATAGAAGTAATAAAATTTCAGAATATATTGATACACAATGTAAGATAAGCAAAAAATTTATTACTACTAGAAGTTTATTTGGAAAAACAAAAGAAAATCAAGATAAATGGTTTAATAAATTTAAGGATAATAAGATAGATGTAATTTACTTTGATGAAGTAATGAAAGAACTATCCGACCTTTCTATTAAGACTAAAAAATCAACAGATGAAATTATACAAGTTTTGAAATTATTTCATATTACAAATACAGGGTTTTAGGAGTCAGGTGATGCTAATGCTATTTTATGCGTAACAAAATAAAATACCGATAGGCATTTCACAATCTATAGAGCTATTGAACAAGCAAAAGTTATTGATTTGTATTATAATAAAAATCAAAGGATAGATAATGATAACCAATGAAGATTTGACAAAAGCACTGTTAGAACTCAGAGAGTCACAAGCTCAAACAGATAGACAAATAAAAGCACTATCT
>DAOVZV010000094.1 GCA_030634925.1 Sulfurovum sp. | reverse complement strand
TGAGGCAGTCTCTCTTGCTGAGCTTCTACCTCCTCCTCTGTAGTCTCGGATACCGTATTTGTGATAATAGGTGAAGTCTGCGTGTCCTGGACGAAATAAATCTTTGACATTGTCATAATCTTTGGATTTTTGATTGGTATTAAATATCACCATAGCTATAGGTGTTCCTGTACTAAGACCCTCAAATACGCCTGATAATATCTCAAATTTATCATCTTCTTTGCGTCCAGTCTCTAGTTTGCTTTTACCAGGTTTGCGTCTATCTAGTTCACTTTGGATAAACTCCTCATCTATGCTTAACCCTGCTGGTACACCATCTAATATACAGCCCAATGCCTTGCCGTGAGACTCTCCAAATGTAGTAAGTGTAAGTTTTTTGCCAAAAGTATTCATATCTGTAGTGCCTTTAGTGCTAGTTTGGCTGAATTTTGTTGAGCCTCTTTTTTGCTTTTGCCATTTGCTTTTGCTAGAACTTTGCCGTCTAGTTCTATGGCTATGACGAACTCTTTTTTGTGGTCTGGACCAAATGAATCTATCATCGTGTATATAGGTGTAACTCCATATATAGATTGTGTAAGTTCTTGTAGGGCTGTTTTGTAATCTTTGGATAGTGAGTTCAAATCTATTTTGGGATGACACTCTTCTATGAGCTTGATAGATATATTTTTGGCATCTTCTAATCCACTATCGAGATATACAGCACCTATTATAGATTCAAATGCGTTGGAGAGTAGAGATGGTTTGTCTCTTCCATTGTTATTCTCTTCTGCTGATGATAGGTATATATATGAGCCCAAATCTAGTCGTCTTGCTATGAGTGTAAATCCACTCTCATTGACCAAAGATGCACGGATTTTAGATAGTATTCCCTCGTTTGATTTTGGGAATTTATTAAATAAATACTCTCCTACTATTAAGTCAAGTACAGCATCTCCTAGAAATTCCAATCTTTCATTATTGTATGGTTTTTTGTAGCTTTTGTGAGTTAGTGCTTCTATGATTAAATCTTTGTCTTTAAATATATAATTTATTCTTTTTTCTAATAGGCTATAGTCATTCATTTTATTCCTAGTTTTATTTTTTCTGCTTCATCTCTAGCTAATTGGTCACATCTCTCATTTTGTGGGTGGTTGTTGTGTCCTCTTACCCAAGTTGCTTTTACACTGTGTTGTGATGAATATTTTATATACTCTTTCCACAAATCTACATTTTTGACTTTTGCAAATTTCTTGCGTATCCATCCATTTAGCCATTCATTGATAGCTTTGACTACATACGAGCTGTCTGATACTACCTCAACTATACACGGCTCTTTGAGAAGTTTTAGACCTTCTATGACACCTCTAAGTTCCATACGGTTATTAGTAGTATATTCCTCAGCTCCAGAGAACTCTTTGATATGATTTTTGTACTCTAATATACCACCATATCCTCCCGGACCTGGGTTACCCAAGCTTGAGCCATCAGAGTAGAGAGTAATCTCTTTTTGTGTTTGATTTTGCAATACTTTCCTCCACTTTGATAGAGTTTATAGCCATACAGCTAGGACATCGTCGAAACGACACAGGAAAACTCTGTTTACATTTTTGGCATAAATAAGAGAAACTCAAATCTCCATTTACAAAGCCGTTTTCTCTAGCAGTTGCCAATAAATCCAAACTAAATATATCACTATCTTTGGTTATATCTTGGAGATAACCTTTGGCAAAATAGAGTGTTTGGAGTTTTTTATCTCTTGCGATTATATCTAAATTGAGTTGTGATGGTGGTAAGAACCACAATATATCAATAATCTCTTTTATCTGTTTTGTATCAATCAAATCCCATGCTTTTTGGCTATCTAGTGGTATCATAGCTTGTATCACTTGTCTATATAATTTGGGTTGGTTTTTTAGTATATTTGTTAGTTTGGCTATCTTCTCTTCTGTGGATATTTTTTTGTCTATTAGAAGCTCTGAAAAGTCCCAAAAGCTAGATAGAGATTTTGTATCCTCTCCTAGTATTTCAAGAGGTTCTAAAGTCTCTCTTGCTTTGTCGTATTCATGTAGTATCTCATATACTATTCCCAACTCATAAAGTACTTGTGCATTTCTAGGTCTTTTGCGTAGTATCTCTAGGTATATGGATTTGGAACGCTCCAAAAATCCTGCGTGTAGATATGTATTTCCCAATCTCTCCATTAGTTCTATCTGTTTGGTGTCGTGATTGATATTTTTGATGAGATATATATATATATTGATTGATTTGTGATACTCTCCTATATTGTCAAATGCTTTTGCCAATAGTGTTAGTGGCTTTAGCATATTTAGCTCAAATGGCATATCAGATGAGTTTAATGAACACTCTGATGTATCGAATTTTTCCAAAAACCTAAGCAAATTTCCCTCCTCTTTGTACTCTTTGTGAAGACCCCAACCATAAGTGACTACGGCTATTATAAGGGCTATAAACAGTATGAGTATAATACTAAATAGTGGGTCTTTATAAGCTGGTAGTATATGTTCCAAAGTATTCCTTTTTCTCTTTTATGGTAATTATATCCAATTTTAGAGTATAATACTTAAAAAAGGGAGTGTTATAGTTATGGAACATCTTGTATGGAGTATAGACCCAAATATATTTGAATTTGGAGGAGTGCAACTGCGTTGGTATGGAGTACTCTTTGTAGGGTCATTTTTCTTGGGATTGATGATTTTTACAAAGATATATGAGATAGAAAAAAAAGACCCTGTAGTACTTGATAATCTACTTATTTATGTAATGGTAGGTGCTGTAATTGGTGCTAGGCTAGGACATTGTTTCTTTTATGAACCAGAGTTTTATCTATCTAATCCCATAGAAATATTGAAAGTATGGAGGGGAGGATTGGCTAGTCATGGAGGATTGGCAGGAATACTTATATCACTTTATATATTCTCCAAGAGATATAATACAGATTATATTTGGCTATTAGCACGGATGACTATGGTAGGGACTCTTACGGCTGCGTTTGTTCGTATTGGTAATTTCTTTAATTCAGAGATAATAGGTATTCAGACTGATTTACCATGGGGTATAATATTTTCAAGAGTAGATAATATCCCTAGACATCCTGCTCAACTATATGAAGCGTTGGCATATCTTTTTATATTTTTGATACTTGTAGTTATATATCGCAAAGTAACTCCTGCTTTTGCTACAAAGATACTTCCTCCTATGTTTTTGATACTTATCTTTAGTGCTAGATTTATAATAGAATACGCAAAGACAAAGCAATCAGCATATAACTTGGATATACCACTTAGCACAGGACAGATGTTAAGCATACCTTATATATTATTTGGTATAGTATGGATAATATGGATTTTTACAAACTCACAAAAAAATAAGCAAAAAAACAAGGATAGATAGATATGACAAGACCTCACCACTTCAAATATTCACTAGGTATAGACATTGGTTCTACTACAGTGAAATTCGTTGTTTGCGATACCAATTTTCAGATAATAGCAAAAGCTTATATCCCACATGATACCAAACAAGCACCAACACTTTTGACTCTTTTAGAAGAGTTGTCTTCTGCTCAACCCGAAATATATGATAATATAGAAAAAGTTTATATCACAGGCTCTGGTGCTACAAGAATTGCTCCAACTATCAATGCTAGATTTGTGCAAGAGGTCAATGCTGTTGTATTGGCAGTTGAACACTTGCATCCTGATGTGAGAGCTGTAATAGAATTAGGTGGACAAGATGCCAAAATCATACACTTCAAAGAGGGTGAAGATGGCAAAAAATCTGTACTAACTTCTATGAATGATAAGTGTGCATCAGGAACTGGTGCAACTATAGAAAAATGTACGATGAAAGTAGGAATGGAGAGTTCAGATATTCAAAAACTCCAATTTGATACCAAAAAACTCCATCATGTAGCAGCCAAATGTGGAGTATTTGCAGAGACTGATATAGTAAACCTCGTCAAGACATCTGTACCGTCTGATGAGATAATGAACTCCCTTGCAGATGCTATCGTAATGCAAAACCTCACTGTATTGACTCGTGGAAATACACTTATGCCAAAGGTATTATTACTAGGTGGTCCAAATACATATCTTCCTTTTTTGCAAGAGTGTTGGCGTATGCGTATTACCCAACTATGGGATGAGAGAGATATAGAGTATGACAAAGATAGAGTAAATGAGCTTGTGATAGTTCCTGATAATGCTCAATATTATGCAGCATTGGGTGCTGTTATATTTGGAGAGGGTGAAGATAATCATGACAAAGTATTCACAGGACTAATCCAACTCAAAACTCTAGTAGATACGGGTGGAGTATCAGACAATGATAACAATGATACACCTTTAGTATCAAGTCCCAAGGAGCTTGAAGAGTTTAGAGATTATTACTCTATCAAAAGTTTCATCCCTCCAGTACTTACAGAGAAAACTCCTTGTTTCTTGGGAATTGATGGTGGTTCTACATCTTCAAAGGCTGTATTGTGTGACTCCAATGGAGACCTGCTCATCAAAGTATATCAACTATCCAAAGGTAATCCAATAGTTGATACTGTGGAGCTACTAGAGAAGATACAATCATACAATAGTCACGGATTTTATGATATTCAAGGTCTAGGAGTCACAGGATACGCTGCTGATGTACTAGAGGGTGCATTGAAAGCAGATGCCAATATCATCGAGACCATAGCACACATGAAATCTGCTCAAAAGGCATTTGGTAATGATATAAATGTGATATGTGATATAGGTGGTCAAGACATCAAAGTACTATTTATGGAAAATGGTATGATGAAGAACTTTAGACTATCCAATCAATGTAGTGCAGGTAATGGAACACTATTACAGAGTATGGCAAAACAATTTGGTGTAGAGATAGAGAGTTATGCAGACATAGCATTTGAAGCCAAACAAGCTCCTATGTTCAACTACGGTTGTGCAGTATTCTTAGATACAGATAGAGTAAACTTCCAAAAAGAGGGATATACAAAAGAGGAACTATTTGCAGGTATCGCCAAAGTACTACCAAAAAATGTATGGCAATATGTAGTTCAAGCTCCAAATCTAGCAGCATTTGGAGACCACTTTGTACTTCAAGGTGGGACACAATACAATCAAGCAGCCCTGAAAGCACAAGTAGATTATATCAAAAATAAAGTACCAAATGCTAGAGTAGATGTACATCCTCATCCTGGAGAAGCAGGAGCTTATGGTGCTGCTATCGAGGCAAAAGATGTAGTTCTGGATAGAGGATATGCCACATTTGTAGGTATGGCAGAAGCGTTACAGATGACATACACATCCAAGACAGATGAGAGTACTAGATGTCTATTTTGTAGTATGAACTGCTCTAGGACATTTATCGATACCAAGACTCCATCATCTAGTAGTGTGCGATATATTGCAGGATTTGCTTGTGAAGAGGGTACAGTAGAGTCTCACGAAGCACTTAAACTACTCAAAGACGGTAGAAAAGATATGCAAGAGAGTACTCCAAACCTAGTCAAAAAAGAGTCAAAAGCACTATTTGCACCTACTTATCAGATAGAGACCAAGCCAGATAGCTCAACCAAAATATCAACTCAAAAAATCAAAGTAACTCTAGGAGGTTGGGGTCCAACTCTACGCAAAAATATCAAAAGAGACTTCCAAAGAAGTAGCCAAGAGAGTATAGAG
>DAOVZV010000211.1 GCA_030634925.1 Sulfurovum sp. | reverse complement strand
GTAGTCATTAGTTTACCACCAAGACCTGGGTTTCTAGCAGTACCAGCGATAGTCGCAGCAGCTGTATGACCCATACCGATAGCTCCACCAAGAGCAGCAAGACCAAGACCAACACCAGCAGCAACTACTGAGTACGCTTTAATCATAGATTCACCATCTGCTTCACCAGCAAACGCAACAGCACTAAGTGCCAAGAAAAGTAAGAAAAACTTTTTCATTTTATATCCTTTAATTTATAGATTTTAAGTCTCTTTGACTGTCTTTCGAGTCTGTTCGGATAGCGTAAACAACCAAAAATAGTTGCCAACCCAAATATAAATACCTAGATTTCCCTACTAAATACTCTAATTAACGATAGCATTATACCTTATCAAGATTAAAGTGAGATATTATCTACCTCAATAAATCATTGACACTTCTAAGGGGGTCTTTGCCCTCTTCTATCATAGCATATACTTCTCTTGCTATAGGTAGATAAATATCATTATCTTTGGCTATTTTAAATAGTGCTTTGGCTGTAGGAACGCCCTCTGCTACTTCTCCTAAATCTTCTAGTATCTCATCCATACTTTTGCCTTTGGATAGTCCTAATCCTACCCTATAGTTTCGTGATAGTGTAGAACTAGCTGTCAAAAATAAATCTCCTGCTCCACCTAGAGATAAAAATGTCTCCGTTTTCGCTCCAAAAGCCTCTCCAAAACGAGTCATCTCTACCAATCCTCTTGATATTAATGATGCCCTAGCATTGTTTCCCAAATCTAATCCATCACAAACACCACCTGCTATAGCTATCACATTTTTGTAAGCTCCAGAGACTTCTGCTCCTACTACATCATCACTCACATATCCCTTGATGAAGCTTGGCAAAGCCTCAGCATAAATCTCTGCTAATTCTCTATTTGTAGAGCTTATCATCAATGCCGTAGGCAAAGACTGTTGAACCTCTGATGCAAAAGATGGACCAGATATAAAAGCCAATCTATCAGAAGAGACAAATGAGCCATATATCTCATTGAGAAAATCACCCGTACTAGTCTCTATTCCCTTTGAAGCTACCAATATATTTTGTCCCCTATCCTCGAAATACTCACTCATCCAACCACGAATAAACTGTGCAGGAATAGCAATAACCAAATACTCTCTATCAAGAGCTTCATCCAATGAAACAAAATTATCTATATCTTTTGGTTGCCTAGAATATATCACCACATCATGGTCTTGACTATAGGCATGGTAGAGTGCTTGTCCCCACTTACCAGCTCCAATTATAGCTATTTTCATTCTTATCCTTTATCCTACTTTTATAATCTTATACTTTAACTATTAAATGCTGTGAATATCCTTTTATCATTAAGTAATATAAGTTATAATCATCATCAGTAAAAATCAAAAGGAAAATAAATGTTAAAACAAACAACAAAGTCTCTACTAATCTCTATCTCCCTAGTACTACCACTTTCTCTATATGCCGTCACAGATAGTCATGGTCACGAAGATTGTAATACTACTCACGAAATAGTAGCACCCACTCCCACAATGGCAACTATAGAAAAAGGTTATGAGCTTTTGGAGAGTATGAAACTCAAAGACAATTACGAAGCTATAATACAAAGAATTACAGATATGCAAATCAAAAACAATCCAACTCTAAAAGACTCAAGACCAAAAATAGAAGCATTTTTTGACAAATCTATGGGTTGGGAAACTATCAAAGAAGATATGGCAAACCTATACATCAAACACTACACAGCCAAAGAGATAGAAGAACTAAACACATTCTACCAAACTCCAACAGGACAAAAAAGTATAGCAATAATGCCTCAACTAGCATCTACAGGTGGCATAATCCAACAAAACAAAATGATGACAAATATGAAAGCCCTACAAGATATGATAAAAGAAGAGCTAAAAAATCACAACTCAAAACAACTAAATATGTCATCACCATTTAATATCAAGTAGGCTTTTTGCCTACTACCATTCACTAATAACAGTTTTTACATTTTCACTCTCTATACTATACTCTCTAATATATTTTTGTAAACTATATACAAGGTAATAAAGTCTATCTTGGTACTCATCATCTAAATATAAACCAAATATTTTGTCATAAACTTGATTGATATTATCTTCTTTATCATAATAAAAAGAATAAGATATTCTGTCTGATATTAATTTTGATTTGATTTCTATATCATCATCCAAATTTGACTTTAACCACTCTTCTATCCTAGATATATCTGTATTAGATAAATAATCATCTATCTCTAATACCAAAGTATACAAAGGATTTGTTTCTATATCTGTAACATATTCTTTCACTTTATCTAAGTCAAATATCTTGAAGTCAAGATTATCAAATATCTGATTATATTGTGTATTGGTATCTATATAAGATAACTCTCTTTCTCTATTTGCCAACTCTATCAATAGGTTTTGAGTAACTATCTTGTCACTATTTAGCCATAATTCAAGATGATTATTATCAGATAAAAATTTGACAAATCTATAAAATTCTTCATCTCTACTACTAATAGTCAATATATTAAATCCAAATTTATTGATATTAAATTTATTATAAATATCTTCAAAGTGACTTTTATCTATATATGTAAATATAATTTTGGGGATATTTTGAGAAAATCTGTTATAGTATCTATCTATTCTAATATCTGATATTATATGTATAATTATATCACTCCAAATATCTCTATATAGTAAAAAATTTTCATTTAGCATAAATACATCATCACAAAGGATAGTGATAATATCAGCTCTATATGATGTATCTTTATCCTCACTATTTAGTACAATATCAGCTATCATATAGACCATATCCTCCCAAAATATAACATCTACCTCATCTATATTATCTGTTTTTTTGATAATATGATAATAAACTTTTAGTTTATCCATAGATATGATATTTGGATTATCTAACAATTTTATTAAGTGTTTAAATATAGAGAAATTTTGTTTTATTTGAATATTAGACAAGAGTTTACTATATTTTGATAGTAGGTTTTTATCTATAATTCTATTTAGAAATAATTTATCTTTTAAAATAAATTCAAATATTCTAAAAATATAATTTTGATATACTTCATCAGAGTTACCATTTTCAAGTTTTATATGTAAAATAGTTAATATAAAATAGTTATAAAACTTTAATATATTCT
>DAOVZV010000133.1 GCA_030634925.1 Sulfurovum sp. | reverse complement strand
GCCTATACAACCCAAAATGCTATGAAGAAAAAGGATTAGTAACCCTAAGCGAAGAACTATCACAAACAGAAATCATATATGAAGAAAAGACAGATAGATACTTGGAAGTAATGGAGATTTTTGAGGATTTGGAGTGATAGAGTCAAAGACTCTACCTATCAAATACTTATCAATCTCAAAGGGTTGATATGTTTTGAATTTTTAGTAGCTTGAAATATTAGTTTTCTTGTTACTTTGCCTATTGTGTAGCCTTTTCTTATCTTTGAACCTACTTTTATTGTCGGTGCTATTTTGGATAGTCCTGCATATACTGTGTGTATTTTATTGCTGTGTGATACTACAACTACTTTGCCTAGCATACTGCTTTTTCCTGCAAAAACCACTTTTCCATTTAGTATATTTTTGACTTTGGCATTTGATGATGGTGATTTTAGTGTGATTGATTCATTGAATATTTTTATCTTGTATATTGGGTCTATATATGTACCAAATCTTTTGATAACTCTTGCTCCATATATTGGAGATATGGTTTTTCTACCTCTATATGCATAAGTCTTAGACTTTTTGTATGATGAGTTTACTAGGTGTATCTTCTCATTTTTGGCATATTCTTTTTTATTGGCTTTGTTTGCTCTTGATATAGCATCTTGTGCTATTTTCTTGTCTGCGTCACTTTTGGCTCGTTTGTATCTCTCTTGGGCTTTGATAGTTCTAGCCCTTGCCAATGCTCTCTCTTTTCTGATTTTTCTTTTTCTCTCTTTTTCTAGTCTTATTGCCTCTTTTCTTGCTTGTGCTAATCTTTGGGCTTTTTCTACTTCTGTCTGATGAAGTATATTGAGTTTGGCTAGAGTCTTACGGAGCATACTTTGTTTATCTTCTATTTTGCCTATTTTGGCATTGTACTTCTCTTCATCTCCAAATAGTTTTTTGCGTAGTTTCTCTTTTTTGAGCTTTTTGGCTTGATACTCTTTTTTCTCTTTTACTATACGCACAATATCTTTTTTGGTTCTATTATATAAGGCTGTTATATCTTTTTTCTCTTTTTTGAGTCCTATCATATCTGACTTGAGTGTGGCTAATAGTCTTGCATTATGCTTTTTGTATGCCTGATATACCTCTTGTGTTATTATAGAGCTTTTAGTTGGCTCATGGGCTTGGTTCATAGCAAATATAGTTGAGAACTGCTCTGACAATAGAGATATAAAGGCTTTTCTTTTTCCCTCCAATGAGTAACTAGTGACTTTGAAATCTTTTTTTGATTGGCTCAATTGTCTTTTTAGGGCATTGTATTCTCTCTCTGTTTTGTCTTGAATTGCATCCAATTCATCTATCTTTTTGCCTATAAATGCCAAATCTTGTTCTGTGCCTTTGATATCTTTTGCTATCTTTGTGAGCTTTCTATTTGTCATTTTTTTGGCATTGGATGTTACAGAAAGATGTTGCTTTGAGTTTTTTATCTTTTTGCTTGTAGATGTGGCATATATGACTGTTAGACTAAGCCACAATATTATAAATATTCTCACTCATCTATACCATTGGTAGTAAATACAACTGAATATACAGATACTACAACTATCACCAACGCAGAAAATAGCAAAATAGCTATATCTGTTATCATAAATAACTCTTCTTTATTTTGTATGATTATATTGATACCACTATCTTTTGCCCAGTTAAATTTGATATATAAGAACAGAGCAGATACAAATATAGTAGAAAATATAGCATCAATAAGAGCTATCTTGAACAAAACTCCAGAACGAAGCATCAGAGGTGCTCCAAATATCTCCATTATCTGCATTCTCTCTTTGTGTGCGTATTTCCATATCTCCATCTGCTTGATGATGAGCAATAGACTCACAACTGCTATAAATATGATAAATACCTCTAGTATGAACTGTATAAATGAAAATAATCTATAGCTATCGTTGTAACTCTCTCCAAAGGTCTCTACTTTTTTGACATTTTCGTATGCTTCTATATCTTTTTTGATATTATTGAGTTCTCTTGTATCTAGGTATGAGTCTAATTTGAGAGTATAGAAGTATGGTAAAGCGTCCAATATCTCATCTTTGCTACTCTCTCCTATATCTTTGATTACCTTTGATATAATGGCTTTTCTTTTTATTGGCTGACTGATTTTGATATGGTTATTTAGCTTTTTAAATGTAGATAGCTTCATAGGTTTTTTGGCAACAACTAGCATAGAGTAGCCCTCTTTTAGAGACTTCTCATATCTATCAGTTGTTCTATCAAATACTAGAAAAAACTCTATGCCCAAAAGTATAGCCATCAGAGGCAATATAAACATTAGGTGATTTTTAATGGACTTCATATATACCCTTACTCTCTATTGTAAAATGCCTATATGGCAATGAAAATATAGTAGGAATTTTGTGTGTTACTACCAATACTGTGGTATTGAGTTGCTGACAAGCATTTTCCATCAAATCCCATATTACATTTGATGAATACTCATCTAGGTTACCAGTAGGCTCATCTGCTAGTATCACTACTGGGTTTTTTGCCAATGCTCTTGCTACTCCTACTCTTTGCTGTTCTCCACCACTAAGTTCTAGTGGAAATCTCTCTCCATAATCTGTAAGCTTGACATGCTTTAGCAGTCTTTTTGCTTGTACCTCTTGTATCTCTGTAGAGTACCCTGCTATCATCAATGGAAGAACTACATTTTTGGCTACATTCCACTCATTGATAAGCTTGTAATCTTGAAATATAATACCTATATGTGTCCTAAGCTCTTGGAGTTTGCCTGTAGATATAGTAGATAAGTCCAGACCTCCTAAAACGAGTGAACCCTCTGATGCTTTGAGCTGACCATATAGTGCTTTGAGAAGTGTAGATTTACCAGAACCACTAGGGCCCGTGATAAATACAAAATCACCTTTTTGTATTCTAAAATTTGCATTTTTTATAATCTCTTTTTTGCCATTATCATAAGATAGTGTAAGGTGTGAAGCGTGAATGACATTAGACATATTTAACTCCTTGATTTATCTCTTTGATTAGCTGTTTATGTGCTTCATAATTGACTTTTGTTCTCACTGGAGCAGATACAAAATATCTACAGCTATTCTCTTCTAAAAATATATATTTATGTTCTGGTCTATCAAAACTACCAAATGCACATTTGACCATAATTCTATATTCTGAAATCTTATAAATTCTCTCGAAATGGATAAAATATCCATCAAATACTAGTGCTTTTTTAGGTAATCTATCTTCTAAACCTTTATGATATTTTACATTATCAAAATTAAAGTCTCTTGATTTTTCTTTTGGTAGAGAGTTTTGAGTAGCTTTGACATATACATCATATATGTCTTTCTCTTGTCTAAGCCATCTAGCTTCATATTTACTTGTCACCTCTAATGCTTGGTTTTTGCGTATCTCCACTCCCACTTTATCCACACTAAAAAAAGTCTGTAAACTATACCAAAAATAGTTATCACTATCCGTACGAAGCTCCAATCTACCATCTACACCCAATACCCTCATAGACTCCTCTACAAAGCTACTACTTATCACTCGTCTTTGTGGTTTCTTGTCCCATGGTACTGGAAAATGGACAAATATTTGACTACAAATATTTGATGGCAACATCTCCAAAAATAATCTAGCATCATAATTGAGTACCCATATATTATCCAACTCTTGAAGCTCTATCTGCTTTAGGAGTTGTTGAGCAGATGGTGTATGTATCTCTATCCCTATAAATAGCGTATCAGGGTTGTTTTGTGCTTGATACAATATATGTCTTCCACTACCAAACCCCACTTCTACAGATATTTTCTCTTTTGGATATACTATATCATCAAACTCCTCTATCTTTTTGTCGATAACCTGGGCACGCTCCTGGAGGCCTGTCATGGTGCTGCCGACCTTGTTCATGGTCTGTGCCAGTTCACGCCAGTAGGGGGTCATCTGCTTGAGCACCGTATGCCGCGCGCTGCTCGACTTCCGGTACTCCTCCATAGAACCCTTGTACTGATCCTGAATGGTATCCCGGATATCACCGAGCATCTTTGCCACCATTGAATCGCCGGTATTGCGGATCTTGGAAACCGTCTCAACCGCGTTGACCCAGCTTGACGGTTCCGGGGGTATCTCGGCGCACTTGGTATAATCATCATCAATGCGTGCGATGAGGTCGCTCATAGCACAGTTCAATGCCGGGTAGCCGCTCAAGTCCCTATTGACAACCGCGTCAACACGATAATCCACCCGTTCGATCGCACGTTCAACCGCCTCACTCCCCGCGGCAAGGAGGACCTCCCTGTTGCGGCGTGCAAGTCTCTTCTCCGCAATGAGAACCGACCTCGATCCCATTCTCATTGCGTTCCCGACCACCCTGCAGAACGACCTGATTGTCCGGTGCGCAGGGATGCGGCAGAGGTATAGCAGGATGACAGCTACAACCGCCCATATCAGAATAGACAGGGCCTGATTGTTGGGCCAAATAATAAGAATCTCAGGGATAGACATATGAACCTCCTTTTACTGCTGTTTATAATGACTCAATCATTAATAGCCGTCTTTGATATGCCCCTTTGTCGTTTCCGCTCCTTACCGGAATCAGGCGTTCAGTCATCATTATGAACTACAGTTACCACACCGGCCTTTTAAATCGTGTGACTACTATCACACCAAACAAAAAATAGTTGGAGGGCAAAAGTTAGATGGGTAGGGGGCACCATAGGGGCAATTCTTTATTGCT
>DAOVZV010000258.1 GCA_030634925.1 Sulfurovum sp. | reverse complement strand
TTACACTTGATGAGATTACCAATGACATCACAGGTACTCCTGCGTCTTTTGAGCCAGTGATAGATTATATCGTGACAAAAATACCTAAGTTTACTTTTGAAAAATTCCCTTGTGCTAATTCTACTCTAACTACGGCTATGAAGTCAGTGGGCGAGGTGATCAGTATCGGTAGAACATTCAAAGAGTCATTTCAAAAGGCATTATGTTCATTAGAGAGTGGGCTTACTGGATTTAATAGCATAGCGTGTGATGAAGAGGAGCTTATCAGAGAAATCCGTCGTCCCAATGAAAATCGTATGTTGTATGTCTTTGAGGGACTTAGAAGAGGTATGAGTGTAGATGAGATATATGGTATATGTAAGATAGATAAATGGTTCTTGTATCAACTAGAAGAACTTGCACTTAGAGAAAAAGAGATGGATATATCTCTATTGTCTGATAGCACTAGACTACGAGAGGTCAAATCAGAGGGCTTTAGTGATGCTATGATAGCTGATGTGATTAACAAAAAAGATGGTCTCACTCTAAGCGAAAATGATATATATAATGCTAGAGAGAAGATGAGTGTATCAATAGAGTACAATGAAGTAGATACTTGTTCAGCAGAGTTCAAAGCCTTGACTCCGTACCTATACTCAACTACTAATATCACTAAACTACCTAAAACTACTTCTAATACAGAGAAATCAACAGATAAAAAAGTATTGGTAATCGGTGGAGGACCAAACCGTATAGGTCAAGGTATAGAGTTTGATTACTGTTGTGTACACGCCTCTTTTGCACTAGCAGATATGGGTGTGAAGTCTATTATGTACAACTGTAATCCAGAGACTGTATCTACTGATTATGATACATCTGATATATTATATTTTGAGCCAATAGATTTTGAGAGAGTACGAAATGTGATAGAACTAGAAAAACCTGATGGAGTAATAGTCCACTTTGGAGGACAAACACCTCTAAAACTAGCTAAAAACCTCACAGCAATTGGTGCAAAAATATCAGGAACAACTGCCAAAGTAATTGATTTGGCAGAAGATAGAGAGCAGTTTTCTGAATTTATCACCAATCTAGGACTAAAGCAACCAGACAATGGTACAGCATTTGCCAAAGATGAAGCGATGATTATAGCCAACCGTATAGGATACCCTGTGCTTGTGCGTCCTAGTTTTGTATTGGGTGGTAGAGGAATGAAGACTGTATATAATGATACAGAGTTACGACTATATATGGATGAAGCAGTAAGCGTATCTCATGAAGCACCTGTACTTGTAGATAAGTTCCTAAATGATGCGATAGAACTAGATGTCGATGCGATATGTGATGGTACAGATGTATATCTAGGCTCGATTATCCAACATATAGAAGAGGCTGGTATCCACTCTGGAGATAGTGCATGTTCTTTGCCTCCTATGTCTATATCTACCAAGCTTCAAGATGAGGTCAAAGAGCAGACTGCACAGATAGCATTATCATTGGGTGTAGTAGGACTTATGAATATTCCATATGAACTATTTGAGGGTGAAATTTATCTAATAGAGGTAAATCCAAGAGCATCTAGGACTGTACCATTTGTGAGCAAAGCTACAGGTATCCCACTAGCCAAAGTAGCCACAAGAGTAATGATACAAGGCGACCTAAAAGAAGCTTTGAAATTTTATGATGTATTTAATGTAGTTAATTTCGATAAAAAGATACTAGAACCAAACCTAAAAGGTCATGTAGCAGTCAAAGAAGCAGTATTTCCATTCAACAAACTCCCAGGGTCTGACCTCATATTAGGACCAGAGATGAAATCAACTGGTGAAGTGATGGGGATTAGTGATAACTTCGGTATAAGCTTTGCAAAGAGTCAATTTGCATCTAAAAATAATATCCCACTAGAGGGTAAGATATTTATATCTCTCACCAAAACAGACAAGTCACAAGCAGGTGAACTAGGAAAAGCATTTAGCGATTTAGGCTTCTCTATCGTAGCTACAGAGGGAACACACAAAGCACTACAAGAAGCAGGAGTAAAATCAACCAAAGTCCTCAAAATCTCTGAGGGCAGACCAAATATAGATGATATGATAAAAAATGAAGAGATAGCACTAGCGATAAATACCAGCGATAACAGAGCGAGTAAAGCAGATGCCAAAAGTATAAGACAATCAGTACTTAGAAGTCATGTAGCATATTTCACAACCATAGCAGCAGCAAAAGCCACAGCACTTGCGATAAAAGAGTTAAAAGCAACCAATGGAGAGCTAGAGCCTAAGGCATTGCAAGATTATTTGGGATAATGTTATGGATAAATTAAATATCATTGAGATTCCATCCTATAAATATGAAATAATTGAACCTTTAGGGACAAAGTATAAATTTTGGTTTAAAGATGATGATGGTCAAATGAAACTATTTAAAGAGGGACGACCTAATACAGGTGAAAATTGGGTTGAAGTTGTTGTAGCAGAGATATGTACATTATTAGATATTCCTCATGCAACATATGAATTTGCTGTATGGAATAATAAAAAAGGAATAATAACCCCTAGTTTTGTTCCCAAAGACCATAGACAAATA
>DAOVZV010000300.1 GCA_030634925.1 Sulfurovum sp. | reverse complement strand
GGAGTAAAACTACCATCAATAGCCATCAAAAGACTAGATGGCTCAATAGAAGTAATAAAAGAGTTTGGATATTTAGACTTTAGGGATAGATTGTCTTGATTATAATCTCACACAAACATCCCCGATAAATCCACTCCATCTTCTAGCATTTGACTAGATAGGTTATCAAATACTTTGTCTCCTAGTCCTGCTTGTTGCCAATCTAATACTGCTCCATATACTCTGAACATTGATGTCTTGCCGTCTATGTCTTTGTTTTTGGTGGTTAGGTTGTCTATTTCACTACTTGGAAATGGGTCACCGTAGAAGCCTCCTTTTACTTTGCCTCCTATTACTATGACGGAGTTTCCTCTTCCGTGGTCGTTGCCTTTGTCTCCATTACTTTTTAGTTGTCTGCCGAACTCTCCTGAGATGACTATTACACTGTTGTCATAGCTATCTGACCTTAGGGCTTTTATCTCTCTTGTGAGAGTATCAAATCCTTTGTTTGTGCCAAACATATCTTCTAGCTTTGGTTCTATTTGGTCTATTAGATTTTTGTGGCTGTCCCATCCTGTGTATTCGATACTAGCAAATCTCATATCCAAAATATCTTGTGAAACATAACTATCATATAGAGATAATATCTGTCTTGCAAAGTATGATGAGTCTAGTTCATTTATATCATCTTTTGTATTTAGGCTAGTTAGTGCTGATGGCATTGGGACTAAGTCCAATCTCTCTTTGAGTAGATTACTAAAATACCTCAACTTTTTTTCATGTTCTATAGGTTTTCTAAATATACTGCTAGTTGATACCAATGGAGCTTTTGCACTATAGTAGCTAGATAATGAACGGCTCAATATCGCTTTTTCTGACCACTTATAACTAGGAGAATCACTATCCAAATCTGCTTGTGTATCATAATTGGATAATCCCATATTTCTACTATCAGAATTGACTACTACACAGCTATTGTCATGGCTTTTGATATTTGTAGGATGAGGACCATTGGATGATAATCTTATCTCTCTTGACACTGATACTACATTTTCACCTAGAGCTTTTGCACCTCGTCCTACCCAACCACTTACATCCAGATTGTGAGCATTGGCATCTAGTGTGCCGTGTTCCATCATTATAGATGAGTGGTGGTGGTTTCTATTATCTGAGCCTAATACATTATTGACGATGGCTACTCTCCCTGCGTTTATCTCATCTTTGAGCCAAGCACATTTTTTGAGTATCCCACACGCTACTCCACTGATAATCACATCATCATAGTTGTCACTATATACTTGCTTTAGGTTATCTACTCCACTCTTGCCAAATATCGTACCCCTAGCTTCCCAAAATTTATAGGCGTAGCTATTTGCATCATTATTATCCATACTATATGTCGGTACGATAAGATGTCTAAAGTCTGGTCCACCATCAAGTATAAGATTGATAACACTCTTTGGTGTAGTAGTCAAACCCACTCCATACACAGGAGAACTCAATCCAGCAAATGCCAAAATCAACGCTGTATTTGCCGATAATTTGATAAAATCTCTTCTTTTCATATTATAATCCTTCTTGTGCATAGATATATGGAGTAGCCACGATAAAGGCGATAGCTAATCCTACTCTCTTGTTGGCAGTTCTTCTATCGTCCAAAATATCGCTATCTAATGCCATCTTGGCTATTGCTCCATCATTTATTTGTATATTACTCTCTAAATCTTCTATTTGATATATTTCTAGTGGCTTGGTCTCATCCAAAAACAGTCCCAAATCCTTGCCATTTAGCAGGGCTACTATATGTGATTTTTCCAATACTCCATAGTTCTTGCCTCCATCACCAATAAAACGCTTCCACAACCACAATCCTACATCAGATACTCTATAATCACCATTGCTATCTTTGGGTATTATACCTGCCCAGTTTTTCTCCCATACAGCTATTCTATCACCATTGGCATCTACTGGATAATCTCCATTCTCATCTTTGATAGATTTATAGTACCTTGTGTACATATAAGTACTATTCACACTACGATTATAATTGACTTTAAATATATTGGCATTGGCACTAGCCTCTAGTGAATTTTGATGACCAAATACATCGTGTACAGGACGGAAAATATCTATACTCTCTTTAGATAACATATAATTAGGGTCATAATCTAAGTATTTATTATCTTGATTAT
>DAOVZV010000131.1 GCA_030634925.1 Sulfurovum sp. | reverse complement strand
TAATCTAGCATCTATGCCTATTATAAATAAAAATGGTATATTGATAGGTCGTATCACATCAGATGATATATATGATGTCATAGACGAACACGCCACAGAGCAGATGTATAATCTAGCAGGTGTCAATGAAGATGCCGAAGAGGATGAGGACATCATCAAAGCAGGGAAGAGTAGAGCTATTTGGTTGAGTATCAATCTCATCACAGCGATATTGGCTTCATTGGTTATTGGACTCTTTGAAGAGACTTTGCAGAGTTTTGTGGCATTGGCTATATTGATGCCTATCGTCGCTTCAATGGGTGGAAATGCTGGTACTCAAAGTCTCACTGTTGTAGTGCGACAATTGGCACTTGGTGACATCGGAAAGAATGATGCTTTTCGTACAATCAAAAAAGAGGTGATACTCTCTCTTGTAAATGGACTATTTTTTGCTATAATTATGGGAATTATCGCCTTTTTGTGGTTTGATAAGTGGATGTTGGGTGTAGTAATCGCATTATCTATGGTCATAAATCTATTAATGGCAGGATTTTTTGGCTCGATGGTGCCACTTCTACTCAAAAAAATGCAGATAGACCCTGCTATTGGTAGCACTGTTATACTTACGACTGTAACAGATGTTGTCGGGTTCTTATCGTTTTTGGGTCTTGCGACCCTAATTTTATTATAAAGGTAATTTTGTACAAATGGATTTGTTAATTCTATATTTTTCTTTGGCTGTGTCTATATCGTTTATCTGTTCTATCTTGGAGTCTGTACTTCTCTCTGTCAATATGGCATATATATCAGTACTAGAAAAAGAGAGACCAACTGTTGGAAAGCTATTACGCTCACATAAATTAAATATCAATAAGTCAATAGCATCTATATTGATACTAAATACAGTAGCAAATACTCTCGGTGCTGCGGCTGTTGGAGCTCAGGCTGAAAGTATATATGGTACTGGTGCTGTATTTTATGTCTCTATTGTATTGACTTTTGCTATATTGTTCTTCTCTGAGATTATCCCAAAGACTATCGGTGCTGTATATTGGAAATCTCTAGCACCGTTTTCTGCTTATGTGATTAGATTTTTTATATGGTTTACATATCCTATTATACTTATGACACTTTTTGTAACAAATCGTATCAGTAAGGGTGATGATACAATGAGCCTTACTAAAGAGGAGCTAATAGAGAGTACCTTGCATAGTGAAGATGATGGTTTGCTAGATGAGAGAGAGTCTGATGTGATAGAAAATATCTTGTTATTAGACAAGATGAAAATCAAAGATATTCTAACTCCTAGAACTGTAGTTTTTGCACTAGATGGAAGCAGAAGTATCAAGGATATTATAGAGAATGAACCTGCGATATTCAAATTTTCAAGAGTACCTGTATATGATGATAATATAGAAAACATCACAGGTGTAGTAATGGCAAAGAAGATTTTTAAGCAGGGGCTTCAAGATGATACTGTGCCTCTACGGACTATACAAAAAGATATGTTTCAGGTGACAGAAAATATACCAGTCTCAAAAGCATTGGCACTATTTATCAATAAAAAAGAGCATATGTTTTTGGTACTTGATAATTATGACCAGACAGAGGGTATCGTGACACTAGAAGATTGTGTAGAGACTATACTTGGTGTAGAGATAGTAGATGAGAGTGATAGTGACGCAGATATGAGAGAAGTGGCAAAGCACAAGATGCGTATGAATAGAAGACTCAAAGGTGATAAATGAGACTAGATGAATTAGGATTATCTCCTGAAATACTCAAAGCCACATCAGACAAAGGATACAAGGAAGCTACACCTATCCAAGAGTCTCTAATCCCTGCGATATTTACCAAAAGAGATATAATGGCAGGGGCTCAAACTGGTACTGGTAAAACAGCAGGGTTTGTACTTCCTATCCTCCAAGAGTTATCCAAAACAGATGTAAAGCATTATCCAAAAGCTGTGATTATCGTACCTACACGAGAGTTGGCTAGACAAGTACAAGCCAATGTAGAAGCATATAGCAAATACTTACCACTCAAAAGTATAGTATTATTTGGTGGTGCAAACCTCACATCACAAGCCAATAGAATAAAAAAGGGTGTAGATATAGTCGTAGCTACAAGTGGCAGACTATTAGAACATATACACCAAAAAAATATAGATTTAGATGGTGTTGATTATTTGGTACTAGATGAAGCAGATACTATATTGGATATGGGGTTTGTGCATGAAGTGGGCAAAATCATAGGACACCTACCTCAAAGAAGACAAAATATACTCATATCAGCCACACTATCAGGAAGCCTAAAGAGACTAGCTACAGAGATACTCCAAAAGCCAAAGCTCATAGAAGTAGATAGTATGGGTACATCATCATCTCTAGTATCTCAAATAGTATATCCAGTGGATAAAGAGAAAAAAGCAGAACTATTGTCATATCTCATAGGCTCACGAAACTACAAAAGAGCACTAGTATTTGTACGCAAAAAAGAGATAGCAGATGAGGTCACAAGAGAGCTAAATCTATCAGGACTACAGACAGCCGTGATACACGGAGGCAAATCAGCAGGACATAGAGCCAAATCACTTGATGGCTTCAAGAAAGGCAATATACGAGTATTAGTAGCTACTGATATAGCTGCTAGAGGTCTTGATATTCCTACTTTGGAAGTGGTGATAAATTATGATATTCCTCATGTCACAGGAGACTATATCCACCGTATAGGTCGTACAGGTAGAGCAGGAATAGAAGGATTGGCAATATCTCTTATATCTCCTCAAGAGATGGTAGCACTCAAAGATGTAGAGAGACTTATGGGTAAGCAAATCCCACAAGAGAGACTAGAGGGATACGCACCAAACAAGATACCTACTCAAAAAGGTGCAAGAAAAAACAAAAATGAGTACAAAAATACAGATGGAGCATTTGGCAAGAAGAGTACAAAGACCAAATCTATACCCAAAAGCAAAAAACGAAAAACCACCAAAAGAGATGGATATAAATATTGAGGATAAAAAGTGTCGAAAAGTCATGATGATAGAGCAGTAGAGATATTGACAAAAGCCATAGAATATGCACAAGAGGGACTAAACAAGGGTGTAATATTTCATCCATTTGGTATGATAATGGATGATAATTATAATATAGAAATCATCAAAAATGATATAGAAGATATAGAAGAGAGTTATGATAGTTTGGGTGAAGAGGTCAATAAATATATAGCCAAAGGAAGTGTAGATATATTAGTCCTAGCCGTAGATACAGATATACCAGATAATCTCTCAAAAGGAGTATCTAGTAGCATTCGGTTACACATAGAAGAGAAAAGCCAAAGAGCAAATGATATTTCGGCAAGATTTTTGTATGTACCTTATGAACTATGCAAAGTAGAGGGTGGAGAGATATTTACCAAGCTTCACACTCCAATAGCAGTAGGACTTATAGCAGAGTATATCCAGAAATAATAGCTCATATATCATCAGACTGTGTAATATCGAAACAGATAATTAATATAATTTTGTGACTAATTATAAATTCAATTTTTAAACATACAAATAGTGTTAAAATCGGACATTATAATTTAAGGAATAACTATGTCACAATTACCAAAGATAATATGGTCAAAAATCGATGAAGCACCAGCTTTAGCAACTTACTCATTGCTTCCAATAGTAAATGCGTTTACAAAAGCAGCAGGTGTTGAAGTTGTAACTTCTGATATTTCACTCGCTGGTCGTGTGCTTTCAGCTATGGGTCTTGCAGAAGATGAGCTAAGTAAATTAGGCGTTGTTGTTTTAGAAGAAGATGGAAATATCATCAAACTTCCAAATATCTCAGCATCAGTTGGACAACTTAAAGATTGTATAGCAGAGCTTCAAGGTCAAGGTCACGATATTCCTAACTACCCTGAAAATCCAGCAAATGCAGAAGAAGAAGCTATCCAAGCTAAGTATGGTACTTGTCTAGGTTCTGCTGTTAATCCAGTACTTAGAGAAGGTAACTCAGATAGAAGAGCAGCAAAAGCTGTTAAGAAATTTGCACAAAATAACCCTCATAAACTAAGAGCATTCCCAGAAAATCCTAAGTCTTATGTAGCTCACATGGAAGGTAACGGAGATTTCTTTGCAAATGAAAAATCTGTAACTTGTACTTCAGACCAAAAAGTAACAATCGCACTTAATGGTAATACTCTTACAACTATTGACGCTATAGCATCAGAAATTCTTGATGGTACATATATGTCAATTTCTGCGTTGAATACATTCTATGCAAAAACAATCGAAGATGCAAAAGAAAATGGTGTTTTATGGTCACTTCACCTCAAAGCAACAATGATGAAAATATCTGACCCAATTATGTTTGGTCACGGTTTCCAAATCTTTTTCAAAGATGTATTTGCTAAATATGCAGACACATTTGCAGAACTTAAAATTCAACCAAACCAAGGTATGTCTGACTTAGAGTCAAAAATAGCTGGTCACGCACAAGAAGCTGAAATCAAAGCAGCATTCTTAGCAGTTGTTGAATCTGACAATCCAGAAATCGCAATGGTTGATTCTGACAAAGGTACAACAAACTTCAATGCATCTAACGATGTAATTATTGATGCTTCTATGCCTGTAGTTGTAAGAGAAGGTGGTAAACAGTGGAATAGAAATGGTGACGCAGTTGAATGTGTTGCTGTTATCCCTGACTCTACTTACGCTATGTTCCATGCTGAAATGCTAGCTGACTGTGTTAAAAATGGTCAATATGATGT
>DAOVZV010000200.1 GCA_030634925.1 Sulfurovum sp. | reverse complement strand
TTTGGGTGAATTTTATCTTACTAAAAACCTAACGCTAGTTGATTTCAAACTAGAGTTTGGTAGAGATGTGGATGGTAATATTATACTTATTGATGAGCTAAGTCCTGATAACTTTAGACTATGGGATAGCCAAAGTGGAGAGAAGATGGACAAAGATAGATTTAGAGAAGGTTTAGGTGGACTTAAAGTCGCTTATGAAGAGGTATTAAACAGGATTTTGGGAGATAAGAGATAATGAGAGCAGTAGTAAATGTATTTTTAAAAGATGGTGTACTAGACCCTCAAGGTAAAGCTTCTCATCATGCACTAGACTCTTTGGGTTTTGAGGGTGTAGCAGATGTGAGAATTGGTAAGCAGATTATCATCAAACTAGAGACTAACGATAGAGACGAAGCCCAAAAAGAGGTAGAGCAGATGTGTGAGACTCTTTTGGCAAATACAGTTATAGAAGACTATACAATAGAGATAGACTAATGAATGTAGCCATATTGAGATTTTTGGGTACAAATTGTGAGTTTGATACACAATATGCCTTTGAAAAACTAGGACACAAAACACAAATTATATGGCACGAAGAGCATAGTATCGGTGAAGATATAGACCTTGTAGTCATACCTGGTGGGTTCTCTTATGGTGATTATCTGCGTTCTGGTTCTATCGCTAGATTTTCTCCTATTATGAAATCTGTAAAGGTTTACGCAGAAAATGGTGGTAAAGTATTGGGTATATGTAACGGTTTTCAGATACTTACAGAAGCAGGAATGCTTGATGGAGCATTAAAGAGAAATAACAATCTTCACTTTATATCCAAATACCAACATTTATCTGTAGTAAACAACGACAACGCATTTTTGAATAAATGTGAAAAAGGTGAAGTATTAAATATACCAATAGCCCACGCAGACGGTAACTTTTATATAGATGATGATGGCTTTAAAGAGCTTGAAGAGAATAATCAAATACTACTAAGATACTCTGATAAGAGTGGTAATCCAGTGGTAGTAAATGGTTCAGTCACTTCAATAGCAGGGATATGCAACAAAGAGAAAAATATATTTGGTCTAATGCCTCACCCAGAGAGAGCATTGGAGTCTATATTAGGTTCAATTGATGGTATCAAAATGCTTCAAGGATTTGAAGCTTAATGAGACTATCTTCTCTTGTATGGATATGTATAATACTCATATCTCATACGACACTGCTTTTGGCACAAAGTGATTTTAGATATAGCTATATACCCAAATCACTATATCCAAATCAGCTGTTTGCAGTGACAATAGTATCATCAGGAGAGAAAAATAGCCAACCAGTATTTGGATTTGATACTCAAAATACTCTACAACCAATATCTACAAAACCTCTGATTGTTAGAAATGGAAATGATAGATTTTATACATTCTATTTCAAAGCAGAGGGCTATAGTATAAAAACTCCTCAAATAGATATACAGACCAAAGACCAACACAAATATCTAAGAGCCAAAACTATACCTATCAAAGATTTGGAAAACCCTGATAACTTCTCAAAAGTCATAGCAGTAGATATGAAGATAAAAAACTCCCAAATATCCAATTATGATGAGCATAATCATATTATCACACTATCTATAGAAGCAATAGAAGCCAATATAGAAGATATGAGAGTAGATAATATAGACTCAGGAGTAGAAAACATCAATAGAAAATTTGCAAAAGTAGTAGCAGATTTTTATATTATAGTACCTATAGAGGAGAAAGTATTTAAGTTTTCATATTTTAACTCTATCAAAAAGAGATTTATATATTTTCAATTACCTATAGTACTATCAGACTCATCAACATTTGTACAATCAGATTTAAGTCCAACAGCAAATAGTTTTGAGATACTAAAAAGATATTCATTTATCTTTTTTAGTATCTTCTTTTTGATTATGTTTCTAGCCAAAAGAGATTTTTTGTATCTTTTACTATTTGTAATCTCTCTTATCACTCTTTTGACATTTTATATACCTCACAAGTCTATATGTATCAAACAAGGAACAAAGATTTATATACTACCCACACACACAAGTACAATGACTAGCACCGTAACAGAAGATATAAACACATCTCTACTAGAGACTCATGCTAAGTTTTTGAAAATTGAATACAAAAAAGGAATTATAGGATGGATAAAAGATGAAGATACTTGCAAAAATTAGATTTTATTGGGGGTCTTTTATAATATCCTTTATCTCTGCTTTCATAATGATTCCTGCGATTATGATTTTCAAAAAGAAAAAGGGTACTATACTCCACTATCTAAACAGATTTATAATGTTTTTGATGGGTGGAAAAGCTATCTCCGAGGGAGAGATAGATACTACTGTAGATATATTTGTGATGAACCATCAAGGTATAGTAGATATTATCGGACTAGAAGCATTACAAAACAATCACATCAGATGGGTAGCCAAAAAAGAGCTTTTTGATGCCTTTTGGTTTGGAAATCTCCTACGATATGGAGAGATGATTTCACTAGATAGAAATAGCAAATCTGGATTTAGAAAGCTTATCAAAGATATAAGACAATCAAAGATGATATACAACCGACCTGTAGCTATATTCCCAGAGGGGACAAGAGCAGACAATCAAAAGCTAAAGCCATTCAAACAAGGTACAAATGTAATAGCCAAAAAGCTAGAACTAAGAGTACAGCCCATAGTAATCACAGGAAGCAAATGGATACTCAACGAACATATACACACAGCCCACAAAGGCACAGTTAGATATAAATTTTTGCCATCAATTGATGTCAAAGATGATGAAGATTGGTTTGAAAAGGTAAAAGTAGATATGCAAAAGGTGATAGATGACGAGTTTCTTAACAATCATATCAGTCGCTAGTGGTGGTGCTATAGGTGCAGTCTCTAGGCTACTGATTAGTGGTGCTGTAAATAGAAGCTTCATACACACTATACCACTAGGCACACTAGCAGTAAATCTGTTAGGTAGTCTATTGATAGGTATATTATTTGCCTATTTTCATATCCATACTACCCTATCACCACATATAAAAAGCTTTATGGTCACAGGAATATTAGGGGCTTTAACTACCTACTCTACCTTTGCTATGGAGAGCTTTTTATTGCTTCACGCAGAACAGTATATTCAATCATTTGCCAATATGGCACTCAAGCTATTTGGAACAATACTCATTGCAGGATTGGGATATATAATAGTAATACAAATATCAAAATAACAGGAAATAAATTGACAAAACTAAGCACAGAGATAAAAAAACACATCAAAAAGCTAATACACCCACTAAAAGAAGAAGAAGAACTACTAGCAATAGTAAAAGATATGCTAACGAGAAAAGAGCAAAAGCTACGAAAACGATGGGC
>DAOVZV010000195.1 GCA_030634925.1 Sulfurovum sp. | reverse complement strand
TTTGTGGGTTTAAAGTGGTAGTAAGAGAGGGACTCGAACCCTCGACCTCCGGCTTATGAGACCAGCGCTCTAACCAGCTGAGCTACCTTACCACTTAGTGAAGAGACGAAATTTTAGCAAAAAGATACTTAGATGTCAATAGTATTTTAGGTAAATTGGTTAAAATACGATAAATTAACGAAAATTAAGGATTTATTATGGCATTTGAACCATTGAAAGATAGAGTTTTAGTCATTAGAGAAGAACAATCAAATCAGACAGCATCTGGATTGTATATTCCTGATACGGCAAAAGAGAAGCCATTGACTGGAAAAGTAGTAGCCGTAGGACCTGATGCTATAGAAGATGGTATCAATATAGATGATGTTGTTGTATTTGCACATTTTTCTGGTATGGAGATTACTATAGAGGGTAAAGAGTATCTTATCCTTTTGAGCAAAGAAGTTTTAGGACTTATTAAATAATAGATTATTAAAGGAACAAAAATGGCAAAAGAGATATTTTATTCAGACGAAGCTAGAAATGGACTATACGCAGGTGTGAGCAAATTGGCTGATGCAGTCAAAGTGACTATGGGTCCTAGAGGTAGAAATGTACTTATCCAAAAGAGTTATGGTGCTCCACATATCACAAAAGATGGTGTATCTGTAGCTAGAGAGATTGAGCTTGTAGATAGCTTAGAAAATATGGGAGCTCAACTTGTCAAAGAAGTAGCATCCAATACAGCAGATGAAGCAGGGGATGGAACAACTACAGCTACTGTATTGGCTCACTCTATATTCAAAGAGGGTCTGCGAAACATCACAGCAGGTGCTAATCCTATCGAAGTAAAAAGAGGAATGGACAAAGCATCATTTGCTATCATCGAAGAGCTAAAGAAGATGTCAAAAGAGGTTAAGAACAAAAAAGAGATAGCACAAGTAGCTACTATCTCGGCAAACTCTGATGAGACTATCGGTAATCTAATAGCAGAGGCTATGGAAAAAGTAGGAAGAGATGGTGTCATCACTGTAGAAGAAGCAAAAGGTATCAATGATGACCTTGATGTAGTAGAGGGAATGCAGTTTGATAGAGGTTATCTATCTCCATACTTTGTGACCAATAGTGAAAAGATGACTTGTGAACTAGAAAATCCACTTTTGCTAATCACAGATAATAAAATCTCATCTCTAAAAGATTTGATACCTGTATTAGAACAAATCCAAAAGACAGGAAGACCTCTTATCATCATAGCAGACGATGTTGAGGGTGAAGCATTGACTACACTTGTGCTTAACCGTCTCAAAGGTGTGCTAAACATAGTAGCAGTCAAAGCCCCTGGGTTTGGTGATAGAAAAAAGGCGATGCTTACAGATATTGCTATCTTGACAGGTGCTACACTTATTACAGATGAACTAGGTCTAACGCTAGAGACTACTACACTAAATGCACTAGGTCAAGCTACTAGAGTAGTAATAGACAAAGACAATACAGTAATCGTAGATGGCAAAGGAAACAAAGAGGCTGTAGTAGCTAGAGTAGGAGAGATAAAAACTCAAATAGACTCAACTACCAGCGAATATGACAAAGAGAAGCTACAAGAGAGACTAGCCAAGCTAAGTGGTGGTGTAGCTGTTATCAAAGTTGGAGCTGCTACAGAGACTGAGATGAAAGAGAAAAAAGATAGAGTAGATGATGCTCTAAGTGCTACCAAAGCAGCTGTAGATGAGGGTATTGTTATTGGTGGTGGTTGTGCATTGATAAAGGCTAGTCAAGCTGTCAATATATCACTAGAGGGTGACCAGTCTATAGGTGCAGATATTATCCTCCGAGCAGTATATGCTCCACTCAAACAGATAGCAGAAAATGCTGGATTTGATGCAGGAGTAGTAGCTCACAAAGTAGCTGTAAATCCTCACTCTACAGATGAAAATCGTGGATTTGACGCATCTACAGGAGAGTATGTCAATATGATAGACGCAGGTATCATTGACCCACTAAAAGTAGCAAGAGTAGCACTTCTAAATGCCACATCAGTAGCAAGTCTATTGCTCACTACAGAAGCTACGGTATCAGATATACCAGAAGCTCCAACTGCTCAACCTGCTATGCCAGATATGAGTGGTATGGGTGGTATGATGTAATACCAAATTGCTTTTTATGATTTGCTCATCTATATAAACGATTTTACGATACAATGGCACAAAAATATAGGTGATTACGATGAGCAAAGATGAAGAGCTACAACAAGCCATAAGCAAAGTGATAGAACTCTTAGGAGAGGATGTCAATAGAGAGGGGCTACTCAAAACTCCTTCTCGTGTGGCAAAATCACTCAAATTTCTCACAGAGGGTTATGAGATAGACCCCAAAGAGATACTATCAAAAGCACTATTTACATCTACTAACAACGAGATGGTTCTAGTGCGTGATATAGAGTTTTATTCTATGTGTGAACATCATATATTGCCCATCATTGGTAGAGTCCATGTAGCTTATATCCCTGATGGCAAAGTGGTAGGACTATCCAAGATACCACGGATTGTAGATGTATTTGCCAGACGATTACAAATCCAAGAGCAGATGACCGAACAGATAGCAGATGCGATACTTGATACCATTCAGCCCAAAGGTGTAGCCGTGGTTGTCCATGCTAGACACATGTGTATGGAGATGAGAGGTGTCCAAAAAATCAACTCTACTACTGTGAGTTCTGCTTTGCGTGGATTGTTCAAGAGTGACCAGAGAACGAGAAACGAGTTTTATAACCTTATCAACACACCAACACCCTCCAATTTCTAGGATAAACTAATATTTTAACTTATTTTAAGAATAAGAGCGTATTATTAAAAAAACCAAATAGGACTGATTTAGTCTTATTTAAATTGAGAGTCATTTTCAAAGGAAAAAATATGAAAGTTTATTTAGATAATAATGCAACAACAATAACAGACCCACAAGTATTTGCTGAGATGGAGCCTTATTTTGTGCAACGATATGGTAATCCGAACTCTTTGCATCTATTTGCAAGTGAAACTCATCCAGCTATCAAGCAAGGTATGGAGAAAATATACGCAGGTATCCATGCAAATAGAGAAGACTCTGTAGTTATCACTTCTTGTGCAACTGAGTCTAACAACTGGGTACTAAAAAGTGTATATTTCGAATATATCCTAACAGGACGCAAAAACCATATAATGATAAGTGAAGTGGAACATCCATCTATCATCGCTACGGCTAAGTTTATTGAGAGTATGGGATGTAGAGTGACATATCTGCCTATCAATAGCGAGGGTATTGTAGATGCTCAAAGCGTCAGAGACAATATCACAAACAAAACAGCCCTAGTATCTGTAATGTGGGCAAACAATGAAACTGGTGCTATATTTCCAGTCCAAGAGATAGGTGATATATGTGAAGAGAACAAAGTTCTATTTCACACAGAC
>DAOVZV010000316.1 GCA_030634925.1 Sulfurovum sp. | reverse complement strand
CAATGCAGTAGTACTCTGCTCCGGATGTATCTGGAAAGTTTCAGAGAGTTCTATACCAAACTCTTCCGGTTTTAATAGGTCAAATATCAACCTACTTTGCTCCAAGTCTGGACATGCTGGGTATCCAAATGAGTATCTTGCTCCTTGGTATCTGTTCATTCTTACATCTCTTAGTGAGCTTCCCTCTTTGTCTGCTATGTTTAGGTCTAGTCTTATTTGTTTGTGTGCTACTTCTGCTAGGGCTTCTGCTAGTTCTACTGAAAAGCCGTGTACCATATTGTACTCTAGGTATTTTCCTGCGTCGTATAGCTCTTTTTCGTAGGCTGAGAATTTGCTTCCTGCACTTACGCATGTGATTGGTATTATATCGTGTCTGTCGTGGTGGAAGAAGTCACTCAATGCTCGGTGTGGTTTTCGTCCTTGTCTTGGGAAGCTAAATTTGGCTATGGATTTATCTTTGACCTCATCGAATAGTTCTCTATTGGCATTGGCATCTATGTTCCAACCCTCATCTGTGTCAAATAGTAATAACTCTGCGTCACTGCTTCTGCATGGGTAGTATCCATATATGATGGTGGGTTCAAATAGTCCTTTTGCCAAAAACTCTCTTTTGAGTCTATCGTAGGCAGGGTGTACGGTTTTGTCTAGTAGCTCTTGGTATGCTTCTTTGGTCATTCCTTTGGACTTGTAACCCCAGTGCATTTTGATTACGCTTCTTTGGTTTACCCAGTCAAATATCATATCTAGGTCTAAATCCTCTTTTTGTAGGACTCTTCTACCCCAAAATGGAGGAGTGGGTACTGGCATAGCTATTGGCATTTTAATCTCTTCAAAAGGAGGGATAACGACTACTTTCTTCTCTACTTTCTCTTTTTTTACCATATCTCCTGCTAGTCTTGTATCTAGTCCCACAGAGTTATCCTCATTGTATTTCTCTATGCGACTCATAGCGATTACTCCGTCAAATGCGTCTCTACAGTAAAATATAGAACCTTTGTATATAGGACGGCAGAAATCATCTACGAAGCTTCTAGTTAGGGCAGCTCCACCTAATAACACAGGTATATCTATTCCCATTTCGTTCATCGCTTCTAGGTTGTCACGCATTACGGCTGTGGATTTGACCAATAGTCCACTCATTCCTATCGCTTGTATATCGTTGGCTTCCATTGTCTCTAGGTATGTCTCTAGCTGTACTTTGATACCTACATTTATGACTTTAAAGCCATTGTTTGAGAGGATTATATCTACTAGATTTTTGCCCACATCGTGTACATCGCCTTTGACTGTTCCGATGACTAGAGTGGTATCTGTGGCTTTTTCTTGTTTAGTTAGATAAGGATTGAGATAATCAACCGTGGTCTTCATCGTCTCTGCTGATTGGAGTACGAAAGGCAACTGCATCTGTCCACTACCAAATAGCTCTCCTACCACTTTCATAGCGTCTATGAGTATTTCGTTTACTATTTTGTCTGCTTCTATGGTGTGTCTCGCCTCTTCTACAAGTGGTATCATCCTCTCTTTGTCTCCATCTAATAGGAGTCTTGCTATCTTCTCCTCTGTAGTCATCGCTTCATAGGCTTCATCTGTGGCATCTGTATCTACTACTTTGTCTGAAAAATGCTCTATAAACTTAAATAGTGAGCTATCATCAGGGTCAAATAACAGCTCTTCACAGATAGATATATCCTCAAAACTCATCTTGGCTAGAGGTATGATATGTTTTACATTGATAATCACAGATGTCATACCTGCTTTGATACAGTGGTGCAAAAATACAGAGTTTAGGAAAAATCTAGCGTTTTTGTCTCGTCCAAAAGAGATATTGGATCGTACCAATGTAGAACCAACCTCAGGGTGTAGTTTGTGAAGCTCTTCTCTGGCATCTACTGTCTGTCTCGCCGCGTCCATGTCCTTCAAAGCTCGACTCGCTACGCTACAGGCCAACATATCAAAGATGAGATTTCTAGGGTCTAT
>DAOVZV010000243.1 GCA_030634925.1 Sulfurovum sp. | reverse complement strand
CTATCTTGCTGTGTACTTTATTTCTTATCTCTCTTTGGACTTTGGCTGATTCTATATCTGAACTGATAACATCAATCAAACCCAATAGTCTCTTTTCTATATTCGCTTCAGAGTATAGAGTATAAGCTACATCTTTGTCCAGTTTCAACATAGAGGATACGAGGTCTGCTATACGGTTTGGCTCACTATTTTCTTCTATAGTTCGTACAAGGTCAGCAGGAATATTATTTTTAAAAGAAGATAATCTCTTGACCTTGTCTCGGAGTATATCCATAAGAGCGTCTGCTTTGAGACGATTATAACTCTCCATCTCTACAATATCTATTATAGCACGATTGAGAGACTCTTTATCTCCCTCTTTTATCTCTCCTTTGGCTAAACCTTGAAATAAAATCTTGATTTTGCCATCTGATAAATCTACCTTTCGCATAATAGAGCCTATGACTCCTACCTTGTAGATATTATCAATTCCTCTCTCTTCTTCTTTGCCTGATACAGAAGATGTGATAAATAGCAATCCATCTCTCTCCATAGCATAATTAACTGCGTCTATATCATCTTCATTATTTAGAAATAGTGGACTAATCATAAAGGGATAAAGAAAAATATCATCCTCTACGACAATTGGTAATGTATGTGGAAATGCGTCATAGTCGCTTAGTTGCATTTATTGTTCCTTTTATTAAAAGTATTATAATAGTTATAGGAAGTGAGTATTTAGGCGAAGCTAAAGCTTCACTTCCAAGTTTTATAAGAAGTAGAATAGTCTAATCAAATATCTTGCCGACTATACCCTTTTTTGGTGCAGTAATATCACTCATACCGACTACAGAATCTTTGTTTTTAGCTCGGTATATCTTTGCAGCTTCTTTTTTGCCTGTACGGTCATATAGAGATGCAATATTTTCATTGAGTAGATATTGACTCATATGAAGCCTTACAAGTATCGTATTGACTAGAGGAATATAATGAGAATCAGGATAACGATTGATATATGTAGATGCTTTAGATATACTATCCATAATCAGCTTTTGGTCTTTATATACATCTTTGACACCCAAAAATGATGCTTTGAGTTTCATAAAATCTATATATTCTATACTACTTTCTGTACCATATCTCTTGTTGTATTCATCTAAATAATAGTCTGCTAGTAGATACTCTTCTTTGTTGATATGAGCGTGAGCTAACATCATCAAAGCAGTGGGCATCAGAGGAGAACTCATGTGTTCACTTTTGAGTGATATATAATAAGCATCACCTTTGTCCAAATCATCATTACTCACACTAGATGCTATCTTTTTATACCAATAAAGTGCAGGTTTGTTGAACTCTGCTACTTCATCATCCTTGTTACATCCAACAAACAAAAATGCTACAGCCATTCCCACTAAAATAGTTCTCTTCAAATTCATATCTTCCTCACTTCAAGTCTTAATTAAGAGATATAGTATCTCAAAATATGTAAAAAGCTTATTAAAGAGTTGTTTTTATATCTATTTTATATTATCTATGGTATTCTTAGTCAATATATATTTAAAAAGGTCTATTATGCAAAACTTTAATATCATACAAAAAGGAATAAGTAAATTTCTTATACTTTTAATTTTTATAACTTTATCTACTAATCTTGAAGCCTCATCTGCATCTTGTTCTGATACAGTAGATTATACAGTAGGTGATATAGTAGATGATATAGTAGATGATGAAACAGCAACAAGAGGAACAAGCTATTATCAAATCAAGATGCCAGATGATGGGGATATAACTATCAATTGGGAGGGTAAAGAATCTACATTTTTTGTGGGTACTAGTTGTGATGCTAGTGATAAATATACTAGTGCAACCTCTGATATATCTCATACTACATTAGCAATTAGTGTTACAGCAGGTCAAATTTTATATTTAAGTATATCAGATGCTAATGCTAATGAAAGCTATACTATAGATATAAATTTCAATAGACCACCAACTGCTAATGCACAAACTATATCTACAAATTCAAATACTTCTATAAATATAACTCTTTCAGGGAGTGACCCTGAACTTGAGCCGTTAACATATAGTCTAGTATCTAATCCAAGTAATGGTAGTGTATCAGTTAATGCTAATGGTGATGCTACATATACAGCAAATACAGATTATATTGGTAGTGATAGCTTTACATTTAGAGTAAATGATGGCTCTTTAGATTCATCTCCTGCTATCGTATCTATAACTGTTGTAAATCAAAATCCAATAGCCAATGCACAAACTATATCTACAAATGAAAATACTTCTGTAAGTACAACTCTTTCAGGTAGTGACCCTGAAAATAAATCTCTAAGATATAGTCTAGTATCTAATCCAAGCAATGGTAGTGTATCAATTAATGCTAATGGTGATGCTACATATACACCAAATACAGATTACAGTGGTAGTGATAGCTTTACTTTCAAGGTAAATGATGGCTCTTTAGATTCATCTCCTGCTACAGTATCTATTAATATAAATGCTTTACCAATAGCAAATGCAGGAGAGAATCAAACTGTCAATCTTGGTGATACTGTAAATTTATCTGGTATTGCTAGTAGTGATAGTGATGGTACTATAGAAAGTTATATTTGGAGTATGGGAGGTGTTGAGATATATACATCTACTTCATCTACTTTTTCAAAGAGTGATTTTACGGCAGGAGCTAATGCTGTTACTCTGAATGTTGTAGATAATAATGGAGCTGTTAGTGATAATGATGATGAT
>DAOVZV010000006.1 GCA_030634925.1 Sulfurovum sp. | reverse complement strand
TTTTTTAAAGGAATAAAATATGGAAACTTTTTTAATTACTATATTACTTATTGTCATTGTGTTTTTTGTTGTAAAAAACTCAAATACTAGAGGTTCAAGGAGAGGTTCTCGTAGAGATTATGATGATAATGATTCAGGTTGGGGAGACTCAAATGAAGATTGAAATTATCTCATAATTAAGCTCTGTACTTCTTTTGAGGTGCAGAGCTTTTTTTGTTAAATCTTACGGTAAAAAAATCTCTGCTATTCCTGATGCTGTGGTGAATGTCTTTATACCTTTACGCATATCTGTTGCCATAGAGTTCATATCTCTTGATATATCTTCTTGGATGTCATGAATATCATGGTGCATTTTTTTCATACTTATATCCATATCTTCTACAGAATTATTTAATTGTGAAATATTTTCTGTCATGATATCAATCTTTTGACTGATATTTACTATCTCTTTTGACATTACTTGCATATTTTGGGACATTGAGCCTACATAATTGACCATATCAAACATCATCTTTGCAAAAAATAACATCAATAACATACCTCCCGTAGCTCCTACTAAAACTAGCTTGTTTGTCCCTTGTTTTTCACTATTCATAATTTACTCTCCTTTTATTTTTGTAATCATACCATCAATTCGCAATCATCTCCAAAACACTTCCTACAATCAATCCTCCAAATGTCCCGACTATGTATCCCATCATCGCCATAAGTACTCCTATGGGAATGAGTGCTTTGGAGTATGCTGATGCAAGTATTGGAGCTGATGCTACTCCTCCTATGTTGGCTAGTGAGGCTATGCCTATTGTAAATAGGTCTAGTTTGAATAGTTTGGCGAATATTAGCATCAATATTAAGTGTATTAGGAGTATTACAAATCCTGCTATGATGTATAGTGGTGCTTGTGTGAGTTCTGTGAAGTTGGCTCGTGATACTATGAGGGCTATGAGTAGGTATAACATCATATTTGCCAACTCTTGACCTCCTGATATACGAGATATTGGGGTCATCGCCAATAGTGTTCCTGATAATGTGGATATTATCACTATCCAAGTGGTTGTGGTCAAGAAGTCTGTTGTGGGTAGAAAAGTTGCTATATATTGTGATAGTGTGGAGACCAAAAGAGCTAATCCTAATAGGAAAAATATTGAGGGGAAATCTATAGGCTTCTTTTTGGACTCTTTGAGTGCTAATCTCTCTCCTACCTCATCGATGATTGAGGTATCTGATTTTGTCCATCTATTAAATCTATTGGCTATGGGAACTAAGGCTAGAAGTAGCATAACCCATATAGCATAATCTATGGAGTCTATGAGTAGAGTGTAACCCATAGCAGAGTTTGGCAAGTCCAATGCTCCTTGGATGGCTACCATATTGGCAGTTCCTCCCATCCACGAGCCACATAATGCAGAGAATGATTTCCACGCGTTGGAGTCTAGGTATGTATGAAATAGTGCAAATGAACCTATAAATCCTATACCTATACTAAGAGATGCTAGAAAAAATGTAAACAACATCTTTCCTCCTAGCTTGAATATCTCTCTCATATCAGCAGATAGTAGCATTAGGAATATCATAGTAGGAAGTAGGTTTGATTTGAGGGTTTTGTATGTCTCATTGATAGAGTCACTTTTTTCCCATAATCCCAAAGAAGATAGCATCATCACAGTAAAATATATAATCACAATAGCAGGAAGATACTCAAATATCTTGTGTTTGGTCTGATACTCTATATATACTACACTAGAGGCTATCACCATCAATACCGTAAGATATGTAAATCCATTTTCTATCATAAGAGTCCTATTCCTAGTTCTCTAATCTCTTTGTATTTGTCAAATTGGAATGTTTTGTAGTCTTTGGTGACTGGTTCTATGAGGTATATATCTTTGTCTGAATGTGATATGAGAGTTTGGCTTTGATTGTATATCATAAATCTCATTGATTTCTCAAACATCTCTAGTACATTTGATGTCTTGAAGAAATTATCAGGCATATTGGTCTCAAAAGAGTTGATACCCATCACATCTATTGCTAGTATATTGTGATAAGAGGCTTCTGATACTCCTAAGTTTTCACACAAAAAGCCATCTCCGTATATATCATCATCTATGATATGTTCTTTAAATATCCCAGGTATTGCCATAGTGGAGAGTATTGCGTCTTTGATATATATATCATCACAAAAATCAAAGACTCTTTTTTTGCCAGTTTTGAGGTTTGTACTGATTATCTTTAGAGGTATTTGGGTATCACTCATCTTTTTGTCTGTAAATATCTTGTCAAAGATATTATATAATTTGCTATTATCTACTACAGCATTACCCTTGAATGATAGTTTGAGCCAATTGAAGATACTAGAGAACTCTTGGAGTCTATTGTAAATCTCATCTTCTCTCATACCTATAGCTAGACAAGCACCGATAATCCCACCCATACTTGTACCTATTATCTCACTTGGTTCTAACTCTAGTTCTTGCATATCAGACAAAACTCCCAAATGAGCTATCCCCAAAGCTCCACCACCTGATAGAACTAATGAAAATTTATCTTCTTTTAGTATTTTTATTTTTGTTTCGTTCATTTAGTTTTTTGGCTTTTTCCATTCGTTTTTTGTGGAAGTCAAAGCCACCCTTTCTCTCTATGAGTGATTTTTTCTTTGGTTGTTTTTGACGAGGTTGAGTATCTGTAAGCTCGAAGCCATCATATACATCTCTCTTGATATTTATCTTCAAATCTCTCTCTATCTTGGCAAATGGATTGTAATCTCTAGTTGTTAGTATAGATACTACCTCTCCTTTTTGATTTGCTCTACCTGTTCTACCTACTCTATGAGTGAAATCATCTGTAGTCTCTGGTAGTTCATAATTGATAACTAATGGTAACTCTTTGATGTCTATACCACGACTAGCTACATCAGTGGCTACTAATACTTGTGTTTTGCCACTTTTTAGTAGTCCTAGAGATTTGGCTCTATCTCCTCTTTTGATGTCTCCGTGGATTATGGATACTCTGATATTTTGTTCTTGTAGGTATTTGTATATTTTATCAGCAGATACTTTGCTATTTGCAAATAGCAATACTTGTGATGAGCCTTTGTCTTTGATAATCTGTGTTATCAATGCACTCTTTTTGCTTCTATCTACTTTGTAGGCTTTGTGATTTATCATATTTACCACAGAGCGTCTATCACTTACTTCTACTATAGCAGGATTTTTTAGGAATTGTTTACCTAGTCTTTTGATATTTTGAGATATTGTCGCTGAAAATAGCATAGTTTGTCTAGGCTGTTTACAGTGAGTTAATATAGCCTCTATCTCTGCTAGAAAACCCAAATCAAGCATAGTATCTGCTTCATCCAATATCACAGTATTGACATTAGATAGATTGATTTTCTTGTCTTTGATGAAGTCTTGGAGTCTTCCAGGGGTAGCTACTACAATATCTGTACCTTTGGATAGTTTAGCTATCTGTATGGATTTGGGTGTACCACCTTGGATTTTGATATTTTGGATGTCTATATATTTAGCAAAAGAGTTGATACTCCTAGATACTTGGTCTGCTAGTTCTATGGTAGGGACTATGATTAATGCTCGTATAGTTTTGTGTTCACCTTTTACTATCTTTTGTAGCTTATTGAGTAGTGGAAGCAGATATGATGCTGTCTTACCTGTACCTGATTTGGATGCACCCAATATATCTCTACCTTGCATAGCCAATGGTATGACTCTATTTTGTATAGCAGTAGTTTGAGTATATTTTTCAGATGCTACTGCTTTGATAATATCTGGATGTAAGTTTAGTTTTTCAAATGCTTTGATGTTTAGTCCTTATATTTGGGTATAATGCCCTGCTTAGTTGGCGATTAGATTTGATATTCATTGTGAAGGAGAAGGTGGGACAGGGTCAGCCTCTAAAAAGGATATAACAATGAAACTACTAATTTTAATTGTTGTGCTTGTGTTATTAATTATAACAAAAGCGTATTAAAAGCTTGAAGAGAGTCCACACTCTCTTCCTGTCCAACTAAGCTAATTATATCATAAATTTTTTTATTATCCATTTAGGTAATAATCTAGTGTATATGTCATATCTTCGTCTAGCTTCATATTGCCTCTCATCCATTTGATATAACTCAAATCTTCACTTATCACTTGTGCTATCTCTTTTCCTGTATGTTTACCAAATTTGAAACTCTTTATCATCACTGGTGTTTTGGTGAATTCTGCCATTTTGACCATAGGGTTGGACTCTGGATATGCTTGTTTGGTGAGTTGGACTAGCTTTGATAATAGTAGCTTCATCACTACTACATCACCTATAGCATCATGTGCTTTGATAGTTACTCCTAGCTTTTGAGCTTCTTCTTGTTCACTCTGATATAGTCCTAGTGAATATCGCAGGTATTGTAATCTATGTGATGGACTATCAGGTAATAGATGTTTACTACATCTCAAAGTATCTATGTGTGTATATTGACTCTCAAACCCCTCTTTTTTGAGCATTCCAACATCAAAAGATATATTGTGAGCGATGAGGTAATTTCCTATATTATTGAACTCTTGTATCTTCATAGCAAAGTTAGTCTCATCATATAGACCTTTGTCTGTTATCTGTTCTGGTGTGATATTGTGTACTTCCATCGCTTCTATAGTGATGGGAACTGGTGCTAAGCATAGTTCATCCAATATCTCTATATTGTCTTTGGAGTGTACTATCATAGCTCCTACTTGTATGATACGGTCATCTTGTTGGTTGCCTGTGGTCTCTGTATCGAAGAGTATATATTTTGCCATTTATAATCCTAATTATTTTATATAACATTCTATCATTAATAAGATAAAGGATATAATCTAAACAAAAAAAGGTACATCAAATATGTCTAAACACTTCACCTCTATTATCTCTCGTGGATTTGGTAGATTTGCATCAAGAGAGTTCTCACCTACTATACAAAACTTCATCAACAAAAGCTATGTCAAGCTAATGGGTCTAAATATGAGTGAGTTTAAAGAGCCAAAAAGTTATAAAAGTCTCAACAAACTTTTTACAAGGGCTTTTGTAACTCCTAGAGAGTTATCTACAGACCAGAGTGATTTCATATCTCCAGTTGATGCACTTATTACAGATTTCGGTACTATCAAAGATGGCAAAGCGTATCAGATAAAGGGTATGTCTTATGATATAGATAGACTATTTGGAGAACATCATAGTCACGCCGTATCAGAAGTAGAGGGTGGAGAGTTTATCAATTTTTATCTATCTCCTACAGATTATCACCGTTATCACTTGCCTATGGATTTGGAGATTTTGTCTCTTACTCATATTGTGGGTAAATTATATCCTGTCAATTTCCCTCTTTTACGCAACAAAAAAGATTTGTTTATAGAAAATGAGAGAGTAGTTATAGAGACTAGAGACAATGAGGGTAGATGTCATATACTTGTATTAGTAGGTGCTTTGAATGTTGGTCAGATGGTAGTAACATTTGAGCCAAATATCCGTACCAATGCAAAGATAAAAGAGCCTCAACACTATAAATATGACAATCTAAAGATGAAAAGAGGAGAGCTTTTTGGATGGTTTGAGATGGGTTCTACCATACTTACATTTTCTACCAAAGATAGTATATCACCTGATGTATCTATCAATCAGAAAGTATCATTTGGGGATATATTGGGCAAAATAATCTAAGGGAGATATTATGCAAATCAAAGAGATAGAAGAGTATGCACAGGTACGGACAAAGGCACGAGCGTATCTATGTTATGTAATGGGAAGAAGTATATCCAATACTATTAGAAGTGGTGATATACAATCTGTACTAGACAAACTAGATAATCTAAAGCAATCTATAGACAAATCAGAAGCTATATATGCACTAGACAAAGATGGTATTCAGTTAGTAGATAATATATCTAAGTGTAAAACACTCAAAGGTCTAGGCAAAGGAGAAGATAGAAGTGATAGAGCATATTATTATCGTACAATTCAAGAACATAGATGTAGTCTCACAGACCCATATCCATCATTGGGTACAAACAAAATGGTAGTTACAGCATCTTTTCCTATATATGATGAAGAAAATGAGATTTTGTGTATCATCTGTGTAGATATTGAGTTAGAAAATATACTAAGAATGGTACACCCTAGTTCCATAGACTCTATTACAGGCAAGATTAGTAAACTCACTTATGCTATATTTTCTATAGCTTTGGGTGCTGTTTCTATACTGCTATTTCTCAAAGGTGTTATTATATTTATGCACTTTGGATTAGATTTGTCCAAGATAAATATAAATGAGATATTTAAAGCTACTATTTTACTTACTCTATCTCTAGCGATATTTGACCTTATAAAAGCGATATTTGAAGAAGAGGTATTGGGTAAAGAGAAAAAAGATGGCTCAGGTGATAGCCATCAGACGATGGTAAGGTTCTTGGGTTCTATTATTATTGCTTTGTCTATTGAGTCTTTGATGCTTGTATTCAAGTTCGCTCTAACTGCTCCAGATAAACTAGAGTATGCTGTATATCTTATCGGTGCTGTATCTGTACTTTTGGTAAGCCTATCTCTTTATATGAAATTTTCTCGTATAGAAAGCACAGGTAACAAAAGATGAAAAAAAGGTTAATCATATTTGATATGGATGGTACTTTGGTCAATAGTTCTCTAACAATACCCAATGCTATCAATTTTGTAAGAAAAAATCTAGGATTTGAACCATTGGAGCAAAATTATATATTGAGTAAAGTCAATGATAATAGTATAAATCCTGCTAAAGTATTTTATCATTGTGATAAGTTTGAAGCAGACCATGAAAAGTGGTTTTCTCAATACTATAGCCAAAACCACCACAAAGAGTTGGTACTATATGATGGTATAGAGTCTCTACTAGATAGGCTAAAAGACCATGGTTACTATCTAGCAGTAGCCACAAATGCTTATCGCCGTTCCACGATAGAGTCTTTGTCTCACTTTGGTATATATAAAGCCTTTGATACTATAGCCTGTTGTGATGATGTGACCAAATGCAAACCACATCCAAATATGCTTCACAAGATACTTGATGAACTAAAAGTAGATGCAAAAGAAGCGATATTTATAGGAGATGGAGAGAGAGACCAGATGGCAGGAGAGAGAGCCAATATAGATTATATTATGGTAGATTGGGGATTTTCTGACCATTTGGATGCTGTGAGAACTCTTGATGAGCTTTTAGAGAGACTTTTATAATTTCAGGTTATATTAAGCAGACTTTTATAAAGCTTTAAATCAAAAATTGATAAAATCCCATTATCAAAACTAATAATAGGAAACTATATGAATATCAAAAAGTTACTACTAGCTACTTTCATCCTTGTATCTTCGGCTTCTGCACAAGACTATTTCTCTACTCATCATGATATGTGTGAGGGTACAGAAAATTATACTTGTCCAAATAAGTTTAATAGCATCCGAAACTTACAAATTGCATTAAATAGAGATACAAATATGTCTGCAAACCTACGAGCAGATGGTAACTGGGGTGAAATGACTAAGATAGCAGTTATAGCCTTCCAAAAAAAATATAACCTATCTCATACAGATGGTTGGGTAGGAAAAGAGACAAAAGAGAAGCTAGATATTATATCTCTAAACAAGACATTTCCCAAAGATGTGATTGTTACAGAGGTAAAAGAAGATAAAAAGATAAAAAACAAAAGATTTGCAAAGCACAAAAAGATAAAAAATGCCAAGATAATGGCTAAAAATAAATACTACAAAGGTAGCTACAAAGCATTTAAGAGTTGTACAAATCTTAGAAAAAGTTTTAAAATATACAAAGATAAATCACTTCTCAAAAAAGCTACAGGTAGAAATACCAAACTTATAGTAGATATATCAGAACAAAGAGTCAAACTATATGTAAACAACAAAGTAGCACTATGTTCTCCATGTACCACTGGAGCAAAGAGAAAATTTGAGCCAAATACTAGAATATATAGAGACAAAAGAACACCAAAAGGTAACTTTAAAATTACAGAAAAGATAGCTGATAAACGCTCAAATATTTTCGGTAAGTTTTATAAAGGCAAAAGATTAGTATATACTGGTGATAGAAGAAAATACAAAGGTGGAAGAGCCAAATATGTAGGAGCTTCACTCAAAAACTGGATGAGAATTACAGGTTCAGGTATAGGACTTCATGCAAGTAAATATGTCAAAAGAAACCCAGGGACAAATGGATGTATCAGACTTCCATATAGAGTATCAAAAACTATATTCAAAAATGTGAGAACAGGTACAAGAGTTAGTATCGTAAATTAAATAACTATCCTTATTTTTTAATATATTTTCTAGTATAATCGAATTTATATTAAATCAAAGGAAACAGATGCCAATAGAACAGATAAGAGATGTTGTAGATTATGGAGTGATAGGGTTACTTATATTTTTGAGCTTTATCACCATAGCATATACTATCGAGAGAGTACTATTTTACCGTTCGATTAGAGTAGAGTTATATAGACACAAACTACAGTTAGAGTTAGACTTATCCAAACGACTATCAACTATCGCATCAATCGGCTCAAATGCTCCATATATAGGACTTTTGGGTACAGTATTAGCCATCATATTGACATTTTATATTATAGGTGACCAGCAAGATACTATCAACGCAGGAGAGATTATGAAACATCTAGCTTTGGCATTGAAAGCAACAGCAGCAGGATTGGTCGTAGCAATACCTGCTACTGTATTTTATAATGCTTTGATTACAAAAGTAGATGTAATATTAGCTCAATGGGAGATAGCAAAAGATGAGAAAAAGATATGAGAAGAGAACGCTTTGACAAAATGAATGTAGTACCATTTATAGATATTGTATTGGTATTATTAGTTATTATTTTGGCTACATCTACATTTATTCAAAAGCAGACAATACAAGTTGATTTACCTACAGCTAGTAGCAAAAAAAGCAAAGAGAAGAAGAGTATAAACATATCTATAGATAAAGATGGCAAATACTTTTATGATGAAGAGCCAGAACCTATGAAGCTTAGTCTAATTAAAGAGACTCTATCAAAGCTAGACCCAAAGAAAGATATAGTATCTCTACATACAGACAAAGCATCTAGTTTTGAGTATTTTGTAAATATTATAGATATACTCAAAGACAAAGGATTTGAAAATATATCTATAGTCACAAAGTTAGATAATTAGCTAGTCATCATATCATAAGGTCGTTTGAGTTCGTTTGTCAATTGATGGATACTCACCAATCGACCTTCTCTTCTAAACTCTCTACCATCCATAAATATTATAATTGTCGGTATAGAAAATACTTGAAAATGTGAAGATATTTCTACATTTTCTTTGGCATCTATATATATCTGTTTAATTTGTGGAAATTCTTTGTCACACATATCTTTGATTTTGGGTCTAAGTGAGTGACATACGCTACAATCTTCTCCTGAAAAATATAAAACTACACCTATCTCTTCTCTAATAATATTTTGTATCTCTTCTAAATTCATTTTTATTCCTATTAATTTATTCGATATTATATCTTAAATTGTAAAATATTAAAGATTTGAAGTGACTTAGGAGTATAATAATGCGAATTTATAACAAGGAATATATTATGGGTAGAGCATTTGAGTATCGTAAGGCATCAAAATTAAAGAGATGGGGAGCTATGTCTAGGCTTTTTCCTAAATTAGGTAAAATTATTACTATGGCAGCAAAAGATGGAGGACAAGACCCAGATATGAATCCTAAATTGCGTACAGCTATTATAAATGCAAAGACGCAAAATATGCCAAAAGACAATATCGAAGCAGCGATAAAAAGAGCTTCGGCAAAAGATTTAGCAGATATAAAAGAGACAACTTATGAAGCAAAAACACTTCATGGAGTATTGTTATTTATAGAGTGTGCAACTGATAATAATACAAGAACGGTAGCAAATGTAAAAGCTATACTTATTAGAAATAGTTCAGATGTCCTTAAAAATGGTTCTTTGGATTTTATGTTTACACGAAAATCTGTATTTGTATTTGACAAGACAGAAGATATGGATTTAGAAGAGTTAGAACTGGATTTGATAGATTTTGGACTTGAAGAGATTGAAGAAGATGTAGAGCCAGTAGAAGATGGTGAAGATAAGCAGATTATTAGAATATTTGGAGAGTTTGCATCATTTGGAGATTTATCAAGTGCTTTGGAAGATAAAAATATAGCTGTTACAAAAGCCGATTTACAGAGAATAGCAAATACACCTATAGAACTTACAGATGAACAATTAGAAGATATAGAGGTCGTTATAGATAAATTAGAAGATGATGAAGATGTTCAATCAGTTTTTACTAATATAGCTTGATTTAGTGATTTTGGGGATATATTTTATAGATAGTCTCCTATCTTTATAATTATAAATTAAAGTAAATATGCTTGACATAACAATAATTCTATCTAATTTATATAGTTTTATTATTGGTATTTCTTGGCTATTTTTGTTGTATTTTTTTGGTTAATCATTTTTGAGTAAAATATCGTATAATTTTAAATCAAATATAGGAGCTAAAAATATGCTACGATTTGCCCCTTCACCTACTGGTGATATGCACATTGGCAACTTACGGGTTGCTATACTTAATTATCTTGTGGCTCAACAGAAACAAGATAGTTTTGTTATTCGTATTGAAGATACGGACAAATCTCGTAATATAGAGGGAAAAGATACGGAGATTATGCAGATTTTGGAAAAATTTGCTTTGATACATGATAATGTATTTCATCAGAGCGAACATCTACATATGCATCAGACTTTGGCTATTAGACTACTTCAAGAGGGTAAAGCTTTTGTATGTACTTGTAGTGTACAAGAGATTGAAGATGATAGAGAAAATGCCAAAAAAAATAGTGTGGCATATAGATATAGTGGACATTGTCATGATGTGGATAAGTCTCAACACTCCAAGCTAAAAGAACAAGGGATTCCTTTTGTGGTGCGTATCAAGAAGCCTACAGAGGATATAATCAATCATGATTTGATAAAGGGTGATATATCAACTGCTCCAAATGAAGTTGATAGCTTTGTGATACTCAGAGAAGATGGTACTCCTACTTATAATTTCGCTTGTGCTTGTGATGATATGCTTAGTGGAATTGATATGATTATTAGAGGTGAAGACCATCTATCCAATACTCCTAGACAAAAACATATCAAAAATCTTTTGGATTATGATATAGATACTATCTATGCTCATCTGCCTACTATACTTAATACTGATGGCAAAAAATTGAGTAAGAGAGATAATGCTGGTTCTGTAAAGTGGCTGTTTGAAGAGGGATTTGTACCTGATGCTATCATCAATTACCTACTTCTTTTAGGTAATTCAAAAGCTCCAAAAGAGATATTTAAACTACCAGAAGCTATAGAGTGGTTTGATATATCTACACTATCTAAGTCTCCTGCGAAGTTTGATATAGATAAGATTAGATTTATCAATAGAGGACATCTTCTGATGATGGATGATAGGGAGTTATCTACTCTGTTTGGTTTTGCTGATGTGGAGATTGGACAATTAGCCAAGCTATATCTTGAAGAGGCTAGTACGACAAAAGAGCTTGAAGCCAAAATTCGTGCTATCTTTAATCCAAAAAGCTTTGATGGTGAGTGGGGTGAGCAGATGCGTACTATATCTGATATAATACAAAATGCTCCTATGATAAATGATTTTGAAAAGTTCAAAAAATATATTATAGACAAAAGCTCTCTCAAAGACGACAATCTATTTAAGCCTCTACGCTTATTACTCACAGGAGCTGAAAATGGTCCTGAATTATCACTGATATATCCACTTATCAAATCATACCTACTGGAGGTAGCATCATGATGTTAGAATCAATAGCACAACTTTTACACGGAATTATCACTCTATATATTTGGGTGGTTATTATAGCCTCATTGCTTACATTTGTACAGCCTGACCCAAACAACACAATAGTTATGACGCTAAATAAGCTCACATCTCCTGCACTAGATTTTGTCCGTGAAAAGATGCCTTTTGTGATGTTTTCTGGGATTGATTTATCTCCTGTTGTAGTAGTGATTGGACTACAAATAGTAGATATAGTCATTAGAGGATTATTGATTGGTTGATTATGAAAAATAGTATTTTATCTTTTATTTTATCTTTGGTTATACTATCTAGTTTTGGTTATGCCAAGACTTTTAGCTTCAATCAAATACACAAAATGCCTTTGAGTATAGAGAAAGACTACTATATATGGCGTTTCTTGACTCAGAAGAGGACTACAGCCAAAGAGGCAAAGAAAATCATACGAGAGGCTAGTCATCTAAACAAGAAGCTTCGTGTAGCATACAAAGCAAAGACTAGGCAAAATGCCAAAATACCAAAAAGAAAGCTAAAGAGAGTATCAAGAACTGCTACTCAGCTAAAACTAGATAACAACTGGAGATTGAGAAAACAAGCTCATAAAAACTTCAAAAAAGGTTTGGCACTACTGCGTCAAAAGAAGCCATCTAGTGCTGTGGGATATTTCAACAAAGCTAGAAGAGGATATATGAAGCCTTATGATATAGATAAATCTCTATTTTGGCTATATATGAGTACCAAAGACCGTAAATATATCAAGCTTTTACGCCGAAGCCTACATGTAAATATATATACGCTTATGGCTGCTGATACAGTAAGAGGAAGATACCCAAAGACTATCACCAAGTCTATATCCAAAAGTAGAACCTATGGCTTTGATATAAAAGACCCTATCAGTTGGGCAAAGATTAAGAAGAAAATGAATACTGGTTGCAATATGAACAATCTAGCAGATAAGTATCGTTCTCAAGAGTGTATAGGTGTATATACATATATCAAAGCTCGTGGTTCTGATTATAGAAAATCTTATTTTCCTATGCCTTATCGCAAAGCTATGAGGAAATTTTCACCTCAACGACAAGCTCTCATCTATGCAATAGCTAGACAAGAGAGTCGGTTTGTCCCTGCTTCTGTGTCTCGTTCTTTTGCTTTGGGTATGATGCAGTTTATGCCTTTTTTGGTAAAGCACATAGCCAAAGAAAAAGGTCAAAGAGTAGATTTGGATGATATGTTTAATCCTTACAAGGCTATAGAGTATGCTGATTATCATCTTGATTATCTAAACAAGTATCTATATCATCCACTATTTGTAGCTTATGCTTACAACGGTGGTATAGGATTTACAAGAAGACATATCAAGAACAAAAAGCACTTTAGGACTGGTGCGTATGAGCCATATATGAGTATGGAGACTATGAAAAATACCGAAGCTAGAGAGTATGGCAAGAAAGTCCTAGCCAACTATGTCATATATCTAAACAAGCTAGGTGTCAAGACAAGGATATTTCCTCTACTCAAGACACTCACCACTCCACACAAGACTGATAAGTTTAGACGATAAAAAGTCTAAAAGGTCTGCTTGGTAAATACATATTTGGAGACTTTGGCAAAGGATAGTGAACCTTTGCCATATACTTCACTCTCAAATATCATATTTAGTTTTTTGCTACCTGTATGAGGAAAACTCACAAGATAATATACTCCCCAATCTGTAACAAAAGATATATCTTTTAGTTTCGTACTATTAGACTCTAGCACCCTCACCTCTTTTGGCTTTTTGCCATTTAGAGTCAATATATATCCACCCTCTGTTAGATTGTAATCACTCTCATCATCTTCTATATGGATACCTACTACAAACTCTTCATCCATCTTGGGACGATATAGATAAGTAGCTGTGAGCATAGCCACTGTACTATCTCCATCATATAGCTGTATCTTTTCGGTCTTCTGTAGGTTTTTGTTGTATTTGATGTTTTTATCATACATTTCCATCAAATCCCTCTCTTTTTTGGATGTACACCCCAAAAGTAAA
>DAOVZV010000350.1 GCA_030634925.1 Sulfurovum sp. | reverse complement strand
CCTTTGTCTTCTACTTTCATAGAAATCATATCAGATATATTTTCCAAAGTCGTATTGAGATTAAAGGTGATATACTCTACATCCAACTTACCTGCTTCTATCTTAGAAAAGTCCAAAATATCATTTACAATCCCCAATAATAGATTACCTGAATTGTGTATCTTAGATATATAATCTTTCTGTTTTTTATCTAAGTTACTATCTAACAATAGATAACTAAGTCCTATAATTGCATTCATTGGAGTACGAATTTCATGTGACATATTTGCCAAAAATTCATCTTTTGCTTTTGTAGCTGATTGAGCTTTAGCCAATGCCTCTTCAAGTTCAGCTATATGTGATTTTTCCATTTTAGCTCTTTTTTGATATTAATTTATAACCCATACCATATACTGTATCTATCGCATCATTTGGTAGTTTTCGTCTTAGTTTAAATAGCATATTACGAATATTTTTTTCTTCTATATCTATATATTCATCATAAAAATAATTCATTATATCCCCATTTGTAGATATACAATCTACATTTATACTCATAAGTTCTAATAGAAGTATTTCATGCCTAGTCAAAGTAACCTCTATACCATCTTTTAATAGTATAGACCTCTTTTTATCCCAAATAAAACTATCTCCTAAATCTATAATATTTTTATCTTCTATTATATTTTTAATACTCTTTTTTTCTAAATCTAGCTCTTTTATAATCAAATTAAATTTATCTATAAAATCTTCATAATCTATAGGCTTTGTGATAAATTGAGATATACCTAGATTGATAAATGATATTAAATAATCTGTATCAGTATGAGCAGATAGTATTACGATTTTTTGCTTTGAATTAATATCAAATATCTGTTTGGTAAGTTCCATACCATTTAGTATAGGCATCTCTATATCAGACAACACTATATCTATATAACGCCCTGTATCTCTATACTCTTTTTTGTATAGGCTAAGAGCCTCTTTGCCATTTGAAGCAACAATAACTTTACCAAAATAATTTACCAATATCTCTGTCATTTCATTGCGTAGTGGTATATAGTCTTCTGCGAATAGTAAAGATAATTTATTATTTATTAAAAAAGATTTTTTCAATTAATACTACTCCTTAATTTTTAGATTATATTTTAGCATAAAATTATATAACTCTACTCCAAGTTATCAAATCTACACCTCTATATGATTGATACAAAAATTCAAGCTCCATATCCACATCATAAGAGAGTCTATGGGTAGATAATCTAGGAGTCTGATAGATAAGCATACAATCTATATGAGACTCCATAGCATTTAGCATACCACTACCACCCTCGACAATTACAAAAGATGGCTTGGACAAAAACTCCAAATCATCTCCAATCTCAACAATCCTATCTTCTACATTAAATAGTGGTATATCTCTATCTATATTATCATCTCTTGTATATATCATCACTTTAGGTGGTCTATCTTTGGTAAACCTACAATCTAGTGTTGGTCTATCTTCTCTAACTGTATTTGCACCTATACACAATACATCACAAACACCTCTCATCTGATGGACATGATAGAGTGATTGAGATGAGCTAAGATAGCCTCCATTGAGGCTAGTCCCAATACGACCATTGGAACTTTGAGCCAATTTGAAAACTACAAAAGCCCTATCTTGCCAAATCATAAATGGCTCAATCAACGCATTACACT
>DAOVZV010000328.1 GCA_030634925.1 Sulfurovum sp. | reverse complement strand
TAGAGAGTTCGGCGCTGGTACCTGATGATGCTACACTTATGTTTACCAATGCTGGTATGGGACAATTTAAAAATATCTTTACTGGTGAAGCACCTATTCCTACCTCACCACGAGCTACTTCTTCTCAAACCTGCCTACGAGCAGGTGGTAAACACAATGACCTTGATAATGTTGGATATACTGCTAGACATCATACACTTTTTGAGATGTTGGGTAATTTCTCTTTTGCAGATTACTTCAAGAAAGAAGCAATAGCTTATGCGTGGGAATTTATCACAGATGAAAAATACCTAGCTCTTCCTATAGATAAACTATGGGTGACAGTACATGATAGCGATGATGAAGCATTTGGAATTTGGTCGAGATATATAGATGTCAATAGGATAGTTAGATTTGGAGACAAAGATAACTTTTGGCAGATGGGAGATACTGGACCATGTGGACCATGTAGTGAGATATTTTATGACCAAGGAGCAGAGCATTTTTCTAGTAGTGAAGATGTGATGGGTGGAGAGGGTGATAGATTTTTGGAGATTTGGAATTTGGTCTTTATGCAGTATGATAGAGACAAAGACGGAACTCTAAATCCTCTACCAAAACCTAGTATAGATACAGGTATGGGACTAGAGAGAGTAGTAGCTATCAAAGAGGGAAAACTAAACAACTACCACTCTTCACTATTTATGCCATTTTTGGACAAGATAGGAGAATTAGTAGGGACTCCGTATGACTTTGACGCATCTAATTCAGCATCTTATCGTGTGATAGCAGACCATTTGCGTTCTTGTTCATTTCTATTGGCACAAGGTATCAACTTTGATAAAGAGGGTAGAGGATATGTACTTAGGCGAATTATGCGTAGAGCAATTAGGCATGGTTATCTACTAGGACTTAGAGAGCCGTTTATGTACAAGATGGTAGATACTTTGGTATCTCTAATGGGTAGCCAATATCCATACCTAATAGACAAATCTGTATCTATCAAGACATCTATGAAGCTAGAAGAGGGTAGATTTTTTGATACTATAGAAGCTGGTATTAAGCTATTTAATGAAGAGATGAAAAATACCAAAGATATATTTGATGGAGAGGTAGCATTTAAACTATATGATACTTACGGTTTCCCTCTTGACCTTACACAAGATATGCTTAGAGAAAAAAGTATATCATTGGATATAGAAGCATTTAACAACAAGATGGAAGCTCAAAAAGCACAATCCAAAGCCAACTGGAAAGGTACAGGAGATGCTACAACTACAGGTGATTTCAAAATCATCAAAGAGACATTTGGAGTCAATAAATTTGTAGGATACAATAGTAGAAGAGTAGAGTCAAAAGTATTGGCACTACTAGATGATAACTTCAAAAGAGTTACAATCCTCACTCCAAATACCAAGGGTTGGGTAATGCTAGATGAGACACCATTTTATCCTACTTCTGGTGGACAGATAGGAGATGTGGGAGAGATAGAGGGCAGGGGATATATATTGGAGACAAAGAAATTCCTAGATATAAACTTCTCTCAAATAGAAGTAAGACGCAAAATCCTTATGGGAGATAAGATAGTAGCATCTGTAGATAAAGATAGAAATCAGATAAGCAAACACCATTCAGCTACACACCTACTACACTCAGCACTTAGTGATATATTGGGTTCACATATATCACAAGCAGGGTCTCTAGTAGAGAGAGATAGATTGCGTTTTGACTTCTCTCATCCACAAGCTATGAGTGATGTGGAGATAAAAGAGGTAGAAGATTGGGTCAATCAACAGATAAGTGAAGCTATCCCATCCAAAGTCAAAGAGATGAGTATAGCAGATGCCAAAGTCTCTGGAGCAAAAGCACTATT
>DAOVZV010000218.1 GCA_030634925.1 Sulfurovum sp. | reverse complement strand
ATTTCTCCTCTGATTGAGTTATTGAAAAGTTCTAGAGTTTTTATTGATGATAGAACTTTTGAATTAGTTTTGACAATGGCAGGAGAGTTGAATTAAATTACAGTATGATAATGTCAAATAAAATAAAGGTGTGATATGAAAATATTTATAAGTGTGCTTCTTGGTCTTTCTTTCTCTATGGTTTGGGGGAATAGTAATAGTTGTGATGCTAATCCTGAGGAGTTTATTACTCCTTGTGACAATGGAGATGTTTATGCGTGTAAAACATTGAAAAAGTGTTATATCACTCCTTGTCGTAATGGTGACTCTTTGGCTTGTCAGATGTTGGGAGCAAATTTTATTGTGATAGGTGTAGAGAGAGATGATACTCTCTCTGTGAGAAAAGGTAGCCACTATAAAACAAAAAAGGTTGGAAAACTCTCTCATAGTGCTATAAAAATAAATATTTTAGAATGTAAAAAGAAGTCTAAAAAATCTGTTTGGTGTAAGATTGAACATTATGGTATTCGTGGTTGGGTCAATAGAAAATATTTAGAATATTATCCGATAGATTAATTATATTGATTAAAAGTATCTTTTATAAAAATATTTAATAATCACAATATATACACAAATTTGAATTACAATTCACATTATAATTTAAAAGGATATAAAATGAAAAAGATTACACTTACTTTAACCATTATGCTATTGTCAAGTAGCTTTCTCTATGCTCAGACAGATAGAAGCTTTTATGAAAATATAAGTAATAGCTATAAGACTTCTTCTAGTAATTATACATCTATCAATAAAAGGTCTAATCAGTCATATAGAAGTACGGCTAATAGCAACAATGTATATAATACGAATATCTACAATACAAATATCTCTAATACATATAATACTTATAATAACACCAGTAATTATAACAGACGATATAGTGATTATCGGATGGAAGATGAGATACAAAGAAGAGTAAAAGAGAGACGAATGGCTAAAAGAGAAAAGAGAAGAATACGCAGAATGATGAAAAGAGAAAGAGAACTAAGATATAGCTCATATAGAAGAGACTCTCATAGAGATTATATGTATAGGAGATAGAGAGTCTCTTATCCTTTGCTCGAAGCCTTAATTATAGAGATATTTCAAGTACTTTCTATTAACTCAAAATAGATATAATATCAGATATTTTTAAGGAAAACAATAATGAAACAACACTTCTCTAAATTCATCAAATCAGATTCAGCAGGGGGAATATTACTTATTCTTGCTATGCTTTTGGCTCTTAGTATAGTCAATTCTCCATTATCTTCTATATATGATGGTCTATTACATCTTCCGTTGGGTATTCATCTTGGAGATTATGTATTGAGTAAGAGTTTGCTTCATTGGGTTAGTGATGGATTGATGGCTATATTTTTCTTGATGGTTGGATTGGAGGTCAAGCGAGAGATTATAGATGGTAATCTCTCCTCCATTTCTCAGATAGCATTACCTACTATTGCAGCTGTTGGTGGTATGCTTTTCCCTGCTTTGATATATGTATTTTTCAATCAATCTGATTCTGTGGCTATGCGTGGATGGGCTATACCTACGGCTACTGATATAGCTTTTGCATTGGGGATATTATCTCTACTTGGCAAGAGAGTTCCTGTCTCTTTGAAAGTATTTTTGATGGCTTTGGCTATTATAGATGATTTGGGTGCTATTGTGGTAATCGCACTATTTTATACGGTTGATTTGTCTTTGGTCTCTATATATATAGCATCAGGTTCTATGGCTTTGTTGGTTTTATTTAACTATCTTGGATACTCTAGGAAATCTATATTTTTTGTGGTTGGTTTGGTATTGTGGATAAGCGTACTCAAATCAGGAGTTCATGCTACTCTAGCAGGTGTGGCATTGGCTTTTACTATTCCATATCGAGCTATAGATAGTAGAGGCAAAAAGTTTTCACCTCTCAAAGAGATAGAACATGGACTTCATCCGTGGATTATATTTCTTATTCTTCCTCTGTTTGCGTTTTTTAATGCTGGAGTAGATATGAGAGAGATTTCACTAGACCAGCTTACTGGTGATGTGCCTATGGGTATTATGTTGGGTCTGTTTTTGGGTAAGCAGATTGGAGTATTTGGTCTTAGCTTCTTGGCTATCAAACTCAAAATCGCTTCTATGCCAAAGGGAAGTACTTGGCTGATGCTATATGGTGTGAGTGTGCTGACTGGTATAGGATTTACTATGAGTCTATTTATAGATACTTTGGCATTTGTAGATGACTCTATATTTGCATATACAGACAAGTTGGCGATACTTCTAGGGACGCTATTTTCTGCTGTTATGGGTTATCTGATATTGTGGTATGCTATATCCAAAAGAGAAGTGGATGATAGATAACTCATCTATTGAGTCACTAAAGAGTAGCATTGATATTATAGATGTAGTAGGTAGCTTCATTGAGTTGCGTAAAGCAGGAGCAAACTACAAAGCCAACTGCCCATTCCACGGAGAGAAGACTCCATCATTTGTGGTGAGTCCTGCCAAGCAGATATATCACTGTTTTGGGTGTGGAGTAGGTGGGGATAGTATCAAATTTGTGATGGAATTGGAGAAGTTGTCTTATCCTGAGGCTATTGAAAAATTGGCATCTATGAATAACTTTTCTTTGACTTATACCAAGGGTAGTTCTGATTATTCTGATACCAAAAGGGTGTTGGAGAATATCGGTCAATGGTATATGAAAAACCTAAATCACAATCAAGAAGCTATGAAATATCTACATGATAGAGGTGTAAATCAAAACTCTATAGAGAAATTTGAGATAGGATATGTCCCTAAAAGTAGTGAGGTAATGGGATTTTTACAGAGTTCTTTGCTTCCTTTGCCCAAGGCTTTGGATGGTGGTGTGATTGCTCAAAGTGAAAATGGAGGTGGATTTTATGCTAGATTGGTAGAGAGGATTATCTTTCCTATCCGTTCTAGTTCTGCTTCTATGGTGGGGTTTGGTGGACGGACTATTACCAATCATCCTGCCAAATATATCAACTCTCCACAGACAAAGCTATTTAATAAATCTCAACTTTTGT